>NZ_JAXCIQ010000028.1:0-63715 GCF_046540455.1 Pseudomonas sp. W5-36
GGCGCCCCCAAAGGGGATGGCTATGTCGGGCCTCAGAGCAAAACGTTTGGTTTTTTTGGGGGCGGTGGGCCCCCGGCCCCAGGCCGCCCGCCCAATACGCAGGCGCCGGGTTTAGAGGCTGGTTTCCATGGCCTCGGCGACGGCACGAGGTCTGGCTTTGACGGGCATGGAAATCTGCAATTCGGTGAACTCGTCAAAGCGCGAAAGCTCGCGGCGCAGTTCAAGGATGTAATCCAGCGCGCCGCTCAGGCAGATGCTGTAGGCCAGCAATTCGACGCCTTCTTCGACAGTGGTTTTCGCCAGTCGCGCGTAGCCGCCCTGAAGGATGCCGTGCCACAGCGAGCCCATGCCGAAGAGTCGCGAGAAGATCAGCACCAACAGGCCCGCCATGACGAAACCGAAGGCCGGGCGCACTGAAAAACGAGCCAACCCCGAGACCACGTCGCGCCACGCGTTCCTGTAACCCAATGCCTTATAGACGCAGGTACCAGCCGTCAGCAGTGCAGGCCACAGCCAGAAACTGTGACTGATCGGGTCAAACAACCCGTCCAGCTCACGGATCAGCATGCAGGCGAAGAAGCCGCCAATCAGGATGCCAACGCCACGTTGCCCTGGCTGACGCGCCGAAAGCCAGAACACACCGGCGATGAGCGCCAGCATGACTTCCTGACTGACCTCGGTGAACGAGGTTTCGAGAATGTCGGTCTTGGCGACAAAGATGTCGATGAACACCATGCCGATACTGAAGAGCGTCAGCGTTAGCATGACGGCGAAACGCATCAGTGCTGACTTAACAAGTTGTAGATCGTTATTCACACGTTTTTCACTGTTGAGCGGGTATTAAGGCCGGGACTCTAAAGAACTTTTCCGGGTTAGCCAAACGGCCGCTTAGTGCTCTCCTTTAGTTATTCTTCCATTCAGTAACAGTCTTTTGCGGTATCCGGTATTGCGGTTTTTTAAATCTGCCCTGTTGGCCTGATTGTTCTCTCAATATTGTTGCGTTAGGGCGTTGATCCGCGCGAATGGGCGAGACGCACGCAAAGTCAAAGTGTTTAACCTGATGATGAATATTTTCACGCATACATCAAAACTGCCCTGAGCATGAGCCCCGATAACGCTTGCAGGTCTACCTTGCCTGGCCGGTATCAGCGACACTGCGTGTCTTGTTTATACCGGTGCCCGGAGCGCTCATGTCTTTGCCTGCTTCTACCTCCACGCGCGACTTCATCTTCGCCGCCTGCGCGTTGCTCATTGCCATGGTCGGCACCACGCTGCCGACGCCGCTGTATGCCCTCTATCAACAGCGGCTCGGCTTCGACGCCAGCTGGCTGACAATCATTTTCTCGATCTACGCGGCGGGCGTTATCGCAGCGCTGCTGGCGGTGGGCAGCTGGTCCGATCAACTGGGGCGCAAGCCGTTGCTGCTGGCAGGGCTGGCAATGGGGGCGATCAGTGCGGTCATCTTTCTGTTCAGCGATTCGATTGGCGGCCTGCTGACAGGACGGCTCTTCTCCGGCTTCAGCGCGGGCATCATGACCGGCACGGCCACCGTGGCCGTCATCGAGCTGGCCCCCAAGACTTGGAAGAACGCCACGTTGGTGGCCACGGCCGCCAACATGTTCGGCCTCGGCATCGGGCCTCTGCTCGCCGGCTACACCTCCCAGTTTCTGCCGGACGCGCTGCACTTGGTGTTCTACGTGCACTTGGGCATGCTCCTGCTGGCGACGGTCGGTATCGCGCTGATTCGCGAAACCGTGCAGCGTCCGGCGGTGCTGAAACTGGGCATTCAAAAGCCTTCCGTGCCGGCGTCCGTGCGCAGCGTGTTTATCTCCGCGTCCATCGCCGGACTGGCGGGTTTCAGCGTGGCAGGCCTGTTCACCAGCATGGTGCCGTCGGTGATGATTCACGTCATGCACGAGCAAGGCGGGCTGTTGATCGGCGCGGTCATCGGCTTGTTCTTCGTCGCGTCGATCATCGGCCAGGCGCTGCTGCAGGTGCTGCCGAAGGACCGGCATATGACCCTCGGTTGCGTCGGGCTGATTGTCGGCATGATCTGTCTGGGACTGAGCATTGCCACGTCGCAGTTGGGGCTGTTGATCGCGGCGGGTCTGGTGGCGGGTATCGGCCAGGGCATGATCCTGCGCGCCGGGATGGGCGCGGTCACCGCCAGCAGCCCGCCTGATCAGAAGGCTGCCGTGACGTCCGCCTTCTTCGTGGTGCTTTACGTGTCGATTTCGGTGCCGGTGGTGGCGGTGGGTTTCAGCGTGCGAGTGTTCGGGCTTGAGCATGTGGGCGAATTCTTTGCCTCGCTGGTGGCGGTGGTTGCCTTGCTGGCGATGATCAGCATGAAACGCGTGCAGTCCAGACAGGCCGCTCTGTCGGCGTCCGGGAGCTGAGCAATGAGCGTCAAAATCGGCTTGATCTCGGACACCCACGGTCTGCTGCGCCCTCAGGCACTGGAGGCGTTGCAGGGCTGCGATTACCTGATCCACGGCGGCGACATCGGCAAGCCGGAAATCCTCGACGCGTTGAAGGCCATCGCGCCGCTGACGGTGGTGCGAGGCAACAACGACACCGATGACGCCTGGGCTTGCGACGTGCCCTATGAGGCGGTTTTGCGGATTGGCGACGTAGGGATTTACACCACGCACATACTGGCCGACGTACCGAAATCGCTGCCGGAGGGGATACGCGTGGTGGTCACCGGGCACTCACACCGACCCTTGCAGCAGACGCGCGATGGCGTGCTGTTCATCAACCCGGGCAGCGCCGGGCCGCGTCGCTTCAAGTTGCCGATCACGGTGGGTCTGCTGCACATCGACGGCGATGAGGTGCGCGGCGAGTTGATCGAGCTGGCGCTCAAATAAGCCGCCGGGCATCCAGCTACTTCGCGATCGGGTCCAGGCCACTGGCTTTGATGGCCGGCGCCGCTGCCGATGAACTCAGGAATTCCAGAAACTGTTTCGCCTGTTCAGGGTGTTTGCTCTGAGTGACGACGCCTGCGGAGTAGAGGGTCATCTGCTGCGCCTGGTCGGGGATCAGGCCGATGATGTCGATACCGTCCACCGGCTTGAGCTCGCTCAGCTGTTGAAAGCCAATCTCGGCGTCTCCCCGTGCCACGACTTCGCCGACGGGCTCGGCGGGGATCATGCGGCTTTTGCTCTGGATCCGGTCGGCGATGTGCATCTGACTGAACAGCACACGGGACAGGTACACGCCGCTGGCGCTGTCCGAGTACGCAATGCTTTTAGTGTCCAGCAGGGTCTGCTTGAAGGCTTCCATGGTGCTGATGTCAGGGTGCGGCGCACCATGACGCACGGCCATGGCGATGTAGGATTTGCCCAGATCGACGCGGGTTTTCGGATCGACCTTGCCGTCCTTGATCAACTTGTCCAGCGCTGCACCGACCATCAACACCACGTCGGCCGGCTCATGGCGGGCCAGTCGGTTGGGAATGGCCTGGGGCGTCGCGCCCATTGACGGCGCGACTTCGCCCTGCAGCTTCACACCGGCGCGCTGTTCGTAATCGGGGGCTACTGCTTTGAACGCGCCCATGATTCCGCCGGAACTCAGCACGATCAGCTGGACAGGTGCAGGTGCCGTGGCGGCATGGGAGAAGGCGACTGGAACGAGGGAGAGGGCAGCACTGAGGAGATAAGGCAACATTCTTTTCATGGAGATAAACCCGGCGTTGGAGATGAATATGACGAAATAAAACAGCGCGGGCAGTATGTGGCAATTGTAGGATCAGTAAATCCCTTTCTTGCCAACGCACCCGCGCTGTTCGTCTTCAACCCCTTGCACCGCCTGCGCCGGACGGCTTTTCGTCCGACGCAGATAAAACCGGTTTACACCTTGAAGTGACTGACCAGCATTTGCAGCTGATTGCCCAGTCGTGCGAGTTCGACGCTTGAAGCGGCGGTTTCTTCGCTGGCGGCAGCCGTCTGTTCAGACACGTCGCGCACGTTGACGATACTGCGGCTGATCTCTTCGGCCACCGAGCTTTGCTGCTCGGCAGCTGCCGCGATCTGCTGGTTCATGGCCTGAATGTTCGACACCGTCTGGGTAATGCTTTCCAGCGACGTCCCGGCCTTGCGGGTCAGGGTAACCGAGCTGTCAGTCAGGTTGCGGCTGCTGAGCATGATCTCCGACACCTGGCGTGTGCCGTTTTGCAGTGCGGCGACCAGGCCTTCGATCTCTTCGGTGGATTGCTGAGTGCGTTGCGCCAGGCCACGGACCTCATCGGCGACCACGGCAAAACCGCGACCGGCTTCACCGGCACGGGCCGCCTCGATTGCCGCGTTAAGGGCCAGCAGATTGGTCTGCTCGGCAACGGCTTTGATCACGTCCATGACCTTGCCGATCTTGTCGCTTTCCTGTTCCAGCACGAACATCGCGTCAGTGGAACGGACCACTTCACTGGCCAGTTTCTCGATCTGTATGATCGCTTCGCCCACCACTTTGTCGCCTTCCCGTGCCTGCTTGTCAGCGGCGGAGGCGGCAACCGATGCCTGCTCGGCGTTGCGCGCGACCTCGTGAACAGTGGCTGACATCTCGTGCATCGCGGTGGCGACCTGGTCGGTTTCGACTTTCTGGCTGTTGACCCCGGCGCTGGTCTGTTCGGTCACCGCCGACAGCTCTTCAGCAGCGCTGGCAATTTGCGTAACGCTGTCACGAATGCCACCGATCAATTCGCGCAGCGTGGCGCCCATGCGCTGGATGCCCATTTGCAGAACGCCCAGCTCATCTTTACGGGTCACGACCATGTTGTGGGACAAGTCGCCGGAGGCAATGCGATCAACGACAGCCAGGGTCTGCTGAAGCGGACGGGTGATCTGACGGGTAATGATGATCGCCGCCAAGGTGCCAAGGATCAGCGCCAGAAGCGTGCCGGCCAACTGCAGCATACGGGCTTGCTGAATGTCAGCCTGGCCCAAGGTGTTCTGCAGATCAGTGAGCTGTTGTGCCAGCTTGACGATGACACCCTGTTCCTCGGTCATCTCTGTGCGCGCAGCATTGATATTGCCAGTGGCGAGCTTGAATCCCTGCACCGAGTTGCGATAGCCGATCAGCGCCGCTTCCAGCTGCTTCAGGCGCTCGGCCTGAGTACCGCCAAACATGGCGTTGAGTGGGGCGAGGCCGTCAAGGGCGACGGTCAGTTGGCGCATGGCCGCTTCCTCAGTTTTGGCCGAGACGCCGGCGGTGTAGCCGCGCACTTCGTAGCGCACCAGCATCACGTCTTCGCGGGCTTTAATGACGGCCTGGTACTGCTCGGAACGACGTTCATCCGTAGGGTCGAGCTTCATCACATCATCGTTGATCGCGGCAATCAGCTCCGCTGCTTTTACCGCGTCGACGCCCATGCTATCGCGCACCCCGGCGCTCGCCTGGTAGGCCTCGCGCATTTTTTTCAACGAGGTCTCATAAGCGCTGAGTTGCTCGCCCATCGTTTTGATGAGCGGCACATTCTGTGGGTTAGTGAACGTTTTTTGCAGAAATTGCTGCTGCGCCTTGAATGCGTCGAGCGCGGTCTGAACGCTTCGCGCGGCCACTTCGTCGCCGTTGCTGAGCATATATTGCAGGCGCGTCACCCGCAGGTCTGTGAGCTTCTGGCTGAGCTTGGTGATATCACCCACCCATTGGCTGCGCAAGCTCATCTGGCCCAAGCTGTTCCAGCCCACCAGGGCCAGCAGGGCAGTCAGTACAAGCACGACGCCGAAGCCGAGGGCTAGCTTCTTGTTGACGCTGATATTGGCCATCCAGTTGTTCATTCCATTTCTCCAGAATCCGTAATATTTGAAATCGTCAGCTGGAGGTTTTTTGTTATGGAGCCAGCAAAACATTCATGTGTACGAGTGCATCGGCAGGTTCGCGAGAATCTGAAACCGATGTAGGAATTGTCCGACAGTCGACGGCGAGGCTGGCAGCAAAGTATTGACGGGTGTCGTTGCTGCTGCGACCAGAAATCCTCAAAGTGACTCATTGGTCACGACTGACAAACGCTGGCGTCAATCTTTGCGCCGTCGGATGTACCGGACATGAAATATTTCAACTGTTGATAAGCCGGCCAGCCCCCTACCGTGTAAAGGCCGCGAGAATTCGCGGCCGCCAAAGGCGTTTTCTCACTCAGGACGGGGCGGTGGGCCATGGGATCAGTTCAGCGATTTACGACGCTCGACAGCTTCAGGGGCGTGTTCGCCTTGCTGGTGGTGTTCTACCACCTGCATGTCGTGGGCGCTTTCATCGAGCTGCCGTTTTTCCGCAGAGCTGACATCCTGCTTAACTTCTTCTTCGTGCTCAGCGGTTTTGTTCTGGCCCACTCGTATGGGCTGAAGCCGCAGTTCGGTTTCAAGCGTTTCGTCATCTCGCGCCTGTTCCGCCTGTACCCGCTGCACGTGGTGATGCTGTTGGTGTTTATTGGCTTCGAAGGCGTGCGTTGGGCGGCCTGGAAGAAAGGCTTCACCCTCAACAACGTGCCGTTCACCGGGCTGTTCGACCCGATAGAGATCCTGCCCAATCTGCTGCTGGTGCAAGCCTGGACGCCGCTCACTGAGACCATGTCGTTCAACTACCCGTCATGGAGCATCAGCATCGAGTTCTACATCTACATGCTCTTTGGCGCCCTGTGCCTGCTTTCGCTGAGAAGCCGTTTCGCGACGTTTGCCTGCGTGGCCGTCGTCGCGTTCACGATGATCTTCACCGAAAACGAGCCGCTGGTCTGGCGTGCGATGCTGGGTCTGTCCTGCTTCTTCGCCGGCAACATCACGTACTTGGCCTACTTGCTGGTTCGCGACCGATTCGTGCCGGTGCGCTGGCTGATGACGGTGTTCGAAGTGGCGCTGACAGGCACCACGTACTGGATGGTGATGAACGACTACAGCGACCGCTCGCCCATCGCCAGTCTGACGTTCTGCGTGCTGGTGCTGGTGTTCGCGTTCGAGGCCGGGCTGGTATCGACGTTCCTGAAAACCGCGGTGTTCAGGCTGCTGGGCAAATTGTCGTACTCCATCTACATGACCCACGCTGCGCTGCTGTTTTGCCTGTCGACGGTGTTCATCGTGGCGCAGAAGCTCACGCGCCGCGACCTGGCGCCTATGATCAATGGTCAGCGGTTCATGGACACCGGGTCAGAGCTGGGCAACAACGCGCTGGTGGTCGCCGTCACCCTCGTGGCGATCGGCCTGGCTGCCTTGGCTCACACGTACATCGAACTGAAGGGCGTCGCGTTGGGCAAACGGATGGTCGGGCCTTCGCAGGGCAAGGCGCCGGTCAATCAGGGGCTTGGTGGTAGCTTGAAGCCGCAGGTCGATCGCGCGGCGTGAATCCGTAAGGGTTGCGCTGAGCCTTACTCGCGGCGCAACCAGTCAACCATTCCCAGCCCTGCCGCGCGGCCGCTGGCGAAACAGGCGGTGAGCAAATAGCCGCCGGTGGGCGCCTCCCAGTCGAGCATCTCGCCGGCGCAGAACACGCCGGGCAGCGACGGGATCATCAATTGCTCGTTCAGCGCTTCGAACCTCACCCCGCCCGCCGTGCTGATGGCCTCATCCAGCGGGCGCGGCTTGATCAGTGGCAGCGGCAAGGTCTTGATCGCCATCGCGAGCAGGGCCGGATCAGCGAATGTCGTCGCGGGGGTGAGCTCACGCAACAGCGCCGCCTTCACGCCGTCGAGCCCTAACTGACTGTGCAGATGCTTGGACATCGAACGTGAACCGCGCGGTTTGCTCAGGGCCTTTTGCACCTCGGCGATGGTCTTGCCGGGCAGCAAATCAATCTCGACCGTGGCCGAGCCTGATCGATTGATCGCCTCGCGGATCTGCGCGGACAGCGCGTAAACGAGGCTGCCCTCCACGCCTGTCTGGGTGATTACGCATTCGCCCAGTCGAAGGGTGTGCCCCTCCAGGCCCATCGCGATGTTTTTCAGCGGCGCGCCGGCGAACTTGCTGAGCAGCAGTTCGCTCCAGGCCGAGACCTCAAACCCGCAATTGGCAGCCTGCAGCGGCGCGATCCTGACTCCGCGGTGTTCAAGCAGCGGTACCCACGCGCCGTCCGAGCCCAGCCGCGACCAGCTTGCCCCGCCCAATGCCAGCAACGTGGCGGCAGGGCGCAGGGCAAGTTCACCTTCAGGGCCGGCGATCCGCAGCGTATTGTCGGCATTCCAGCCCATCCATCGGTGACGGGTGTGGATAACTACGCCGGACTCCCGCAGCCGCTTGAGCCAGGCGCGCAGCAGTGGCGCGGCTTTCATGTCAGTGGGGAACACGCGGCCCGAACTGCCGACGAAGGTCTGGATGCCCAAGCCGTGAATCCACTCGCACAGCGCTTCGGCGCCGAAGCTGCGCAGCATGGGCGCGATCAGCGGGGCGCGTTCGGCGTAGCGGGACACGAACGCAGGTGGCGGCTCGGAGTGGGTGATGTTCATGCCGCCCACGCCGGCCAGCAGGAACTTGCGCCCGACCGAGGGCATGGCGTCATAAAGATCCACCTTGAGCCCCGCCTGGCTCAGCACTTCAGCGGCCATCAGGCCGGCAGGGCCGCCGCCGATGATGGCGACTGTCTGGGTGCGTGAAGTGGCGGGTAGCGTCATGGCTAAGCGGACATTGGTTGAGTGAGGGGCGCGCATTCTACGCGAGCTTCGTGAAACGCAGCCACCCTGTGGAAAACTAATCGATCAAAAAACGTACAGTATTCTCCAGACCCAGTGTTATCAGGGGATCGTGGCCTTGCGCTCAGGTTATCCACAGGCGGTTCCACAGCGGATGTGGGTAAGTTCTGTGGTCAATCAAAGCCCGCGCTCCACCCACACCCGCTGCGCACTGTGGTGCAGAATGCCGTGCCGCCGGGCGAGTGCTTCGCGGTCCTTGCTGTAACCGCCGCCAATCACGCCCATCACCGGAATGTCGCGGCCCAGACAATGACGCATCACCGCCTCGTCACGGCGGGCAACCCCCGCGTCCGTCAGCTGTAGGTAACCCAACGCATCGTCCTTGTGCACATCCACGCCGGCGTCGTACAGCACCAGATCTGGCCGATACAGCGGCAGCAGGTAATTCAGCGTGTCGTCGACCACCTTCAGGTAATCGTCATCCCCCATGCCCATTGGCAGCGGAATATCCCAGTCACTTTGGGCCTTGCGCGCGGGAAAGTTCTTCTCGCAGTGCAGCGACACGGTGATCGCATCATCGGTGTGTTCGAGGATCCGCGCGGTGCCGTCGCCCTGATGCACGTCGCAGTCGAAAATCAGCACCCGGTCGACGCGTCCGCTGTGCAGCAGGTACTGACTGATGATCGCCAGGTCATTGAAGATGCAGAACCCGGCCGGGTAATCGTAATGGGCATGATGGGTGCCGCCGGCGAGGTGACAGGCCAGCCCGTGTTGCAGCGCCAGTTCCGCTGTCAGCAAAGAACCACCTACCGCCCGCACCGTACGTCGGGCCAGATCCTCGGTCCAGGGCAGGCCAAGACGACGTTGATCCTCGCGCGACAGCGCGCCTTCCATATAACGGCTGATGTAGCCGGGGTCATGGGCCAGCGCCAGGATGTCCGTTGGGCAGACCTGCGGGCGAAACAATTGAGCATCTGTTGTCAGGCCGCTGTCGATAAGGTGGTCGCGCAGAAGTCTGAACTTGTCCATCGGGAAGCGATGGTCCGGCGGAAAGTCCGGGCTGTAGTCTTCGTGGTAAATGAGGGGCAGGGGCATGGTGTGCACGCGTCTGGTTCGAAGGGGAATCTTGCCAGTTCTGACGACCACCGCACAGCGATTTGCCTGAGCGGGAGAATCGCCAGCCGGCGGGTAATTTGAAAGGCGAGGCACAGGGAGACGATCGATGGAGCCGATTCTTGAGCTCAACAGCGCACGCTTGTTGATGCGTCAATGGCGAGATGATGATTTGCCGGCTTTCGCGCAGATGTGCGCCGATCCCCAAGTGATGCGCCATTTCCCGCAGCCCTTGAGCCGCATGGAGAGCGCCAAGCTGATTGGCCGCGTGCGCGGGCATTTTGCCGAATACGGTTTTGGGTTCTGGGCCCTTGAGCGCAAGGACACCGGCGAATTCATCGGTTTCACCGGTTTGAGCGTGGTGGGCTTTGAAGCGGCGTTCACGCCTGCGGTGGAAATCGGCTGGCGCCTGGCTCGCGAGCATTGGGGCCTGGGTTACGCCAGCGAAGCCGCGTGGACGGTGCTCGGCTGCGGTTTCGAGCACCTGGATCTGGATGAAATCGTGGCGTTCGCGGCGGTCAACAACCTGCCCTCGCAAAAGGTCATGCAGGCCATCGGCATGCGCAACGATCCGGCCGACAACTTCAATCATCCCAAATTGCCCGAGGGTCATCCCCTCAGGCCCCACGTGCTGTATCGCATCAACCGGCCAGGCTGGCTGGCGACCCTGTGATTCGCTGCGGGAATCGGGCTACAAACCTCTGTATCATTTCGTCCCACTTCCATCTGCGCCGACCTTCGGCGCCCATGGCCTGATTGATGCGATGACGGTCGGCGAGACGACCGTGTGAGGAACCCTGAATGAGTCACGTGCTGGATGATCTGGTGTCGCTGTTGAGCCTGGAGCCGATCGAAGAAAACCTCTTTCGCGGGCGCAGCCAGGACCTTGGCTTTCCCCAGCTGTTTGGCGGTCAGGTGCTGGGGCAGTCGCTGTCGGCGGCGAGCAAGACGGTCGAAGACGCGCGCCATGTGCATTCATTGCATGGCTATTTTTTGCGCCCCGGCGACGCGCACCTGCCGGTGGTGTACCAGGTCGACCGGGTCCGTGACGGCGGCAGTTTCAGCACGCGCCGGGTGACGGCGATTCAGAAGGGGCAGCCGATCTTCACCTGCAGCGCGTCGTTCCAGTACGACGAAGAGGGCTTCGAGCACCAGACTCAGATGCCACAGGTGGTCGGCCCCGAGAGCCTGCCGTCGGAGCTTGAACTGATGCGTCAGCGCGAGCACCTCATCCCCGAGCACATGAAGGACAAGCTGCTGTGCCCCAAGCCCATCGAATTCCGCCCGGTCACCGAGTCTGATCCCTACAATCCCAAGCCTGCGGACCCAGTGAAGTATGTGTGGTTTCGCGCAGACGGCACGTTGCCCGACATCCCCGCGTTGCACCGCTACATGCTCGCCTACGCCTCGGATTTCAATCTGTTGACCACGTCGCTGCTGCCCCACGGCAGGACGGTCTGGCAGAAGGACATGCAGATCGCCAGCCTTGATCACTCGCTGTGGTTCCACGGCGAACTGCGCGCCGACGACTGGCTGCTCTATGCCATGGACAGTCCATGGGCCGGCAATGCGCGCGGATTTTCCCGCGGAAGCGTGTTCAACCGCGCGGGCAAGCTCGTGGCTTCCGTCACTCAGGAAGGTTTGATTCGCCACCGCAAGGATTGGTCATGAGCCTTAAACAGGTACGCCACTGGGTATTCGACATGGACGGCACGCTGACTGTCGCCGCCCATGATTTTCCGGCCATTAAACGGGCGCTGGATATCCCGCAGGAAGACGACATCCTCGGGCATCTCGCTGCGTTGCCGGCCAACGTCGCAGCGGCCAAACATGCCTGGCTGCTGGAGCACGAGCGCGCGGTGGCGATTGAGTCCAAACCCGCGACGGGGGCTGTCGAGTTGGTGAGGGAGCTGGCAGGGCGGGGGTATCGTCTGGGCATCCTGACCCGTAATGCCCGGGAGCTTGCTCACGTGACACTGGAAGCCATCGGCATCGCGGACTGCTTTGCGGTGGACGACGTGCTCGGTCGCGACGAAGCGGCGCCGAAACCCGATCCGGGAGGCCTGCTGAAGCTGGCCCAAGCGTGGAATGTGAAGCCGTCGGACATGGTGATGGTGGGTGACTATCAGTTCGACCTGGCCTGCGGTCGCGCAGCTGGGAGTCAGACCGTGCTGGTCAATCTGCCGGACAACCCGTGGCCGGAGTTGACCGATTGGCATGCGGCGGATTGCGCGGCGTTAAGAAAGATGATTGAAGTGAAATAGGACGCGCATTCAAATAGTAGGACCGGCTTTAGCCGGGAAAGCGGCAGGCAATTCACCACAAAATTAGTGGTGCCCACGCTGGCCTCTTCCCGACTGAAGCCGGTCCTACTGACGGATTGCGTTTAAAGAGTAGGACCGGCTTTAGCCGGGAAAGCGTCAGGCAATTCACCACAAAATTAGTGGTATACGCACCGGCCTTTTCCCGGCTAAAGCGGATCCTGCTGTCTGATTACGTTTAAAGAGTAGGACCGGCTTTAGCCGGGAAAGCGTCAGGCAATTCACTACAAAATGAGTGGTGTACGCACCGGCCTCTTCCCGCTTAAAGCAGGTCCTGCTAGCGCAGTGCTCTCAATTCGCCTTGAACAACGCCGTCTGACCTTCAGGTGAAGTGAACATCGCTTCGCCGTTATGCCCGACGTTTTTCACTTCCACCAAGCGCTGATTCAAGCCTTCCGGATGACGCTTGGTCAGGTAATCGAAGTAGTTGTGACCACGGGCCAGACGCTGAGGCCCCTGTGCTTCGGCGCCACAATCCTTGTCCAGCGCCGGGTGCTCCGGATCGGTGTCCAGTTCGCCCAGCAGGTAAGTAATGTCGCGCTTCACGTAAGCAGCCTCAAGCTCGGCCGGTGTTTCCTTGCCGGCATAGGCTGGCAGTTTGTTAAGACCGTACTTCCAAGTGTCAAAGGTCGGGCAGCTCGCCGCATCGACCGGCAGCGGCCGGGTCGCGTCGAAATACGCATAAGAAGACGGATTGGCGATCACATAGCGCAGCTTGATGCCTTCCTTCTTCAGCAACGCATCCTCCTTGCCGCCGATCATCGCGTAACGCTGCACCACCTGAGCACCGCCGGAATGGCCAGCGATCACAATCTCCTTCAGATTCGGGAACAGCTTGCTGTCGCTCAGACGCTTGAGGATGTGATCGATGACCACAAACGAGCTGACTGGCTTGGGGCCCAACGACTTTTCGCCTGCCATCCAGTCATTGGCGTGCCAGCGCAACACCGATTCGGGCAGGCGGTGCTGTGAAATGTCTTTCTCATCGAGAAATTGCGGCGCGATCAACAGCGTTTTCGAGCGCTGATGCGACTGGTTGGCCGCGCGCTCGACGCTGCGCAGGTAGGTTTGCGCGTTGCGCAGCCGACCGTGAAAGACAATGACAACCCGCTGGACCTGCGGGCTTGGACGAACCCAGCTCTGACTCAGGCCGAGCGTGGCCTGGGTCGTCCCGTTGATCTGAAGCCGGTCGGGGCTGATGGATTTAACCGCCTGATCCGCCGCATGAGCATTGAGGCTCATCAGGGTGCCCAACAACAGGATCGAAAGCGGTTTCATCATGTGATCAGAGGCTCTTGGCGGCGAATGTATCGCATTGGTTGATTTGTCCTGCGGCAAAACCTGTCTTGAACCAGCGCACGCGCTGAGCAGAAGTGCCGTGGGTAAACGAGTCTGGCACGACCCGGCCCTGACCCTGTTGCTGCAAGCGGTCGTCGCCAATGGCATTGGCGGCGTTCAGCGCCTCTTCAATATCACCCGGCTCCAGCCAGTTCAAACGCTTTTGTGCGTTGTTGGCCCAAACGCCTGCCAGGCAGTCAGCTTGCAGCTCCTGACGCACCAGCAAACCGTTGTCACCTTCCATTTTCATGCCGCGTTGGCGGGCGGCGTCAACTTTAGCCGAAACCCCCAGCAAGGTCTGCACATGATGGCCAACTTCGTGCGCAATCACGTACGCCTGAGCGAAATCTCCCGCCGCCTTGAAGCGCTGACTCATCTCACGGAAAAACTCCATGTCCAGATAAACGCGCTGGTCAGCCGGGCAATAGAACGGGCCGCTGGCCGATGAAGCCGAGCCACAGGCCGATTGCACCCGACCGCTGAACAGGATCAGCGTCGGCGCCTTGTACTGGCTCCCCATTTGCTGGAACACCTGCTGCCACGTGTCTTCGGTGTCGCCCAGGACAGCGCGCACGAAATCAGCCTGCTCGTCATTGGCCGGCGGCGCCTGGCGCGTTTGCGGGTTGACCGCGGCGGTCTGATCCGAACCCATCTGGCCGGTGATCTCACCCAGAATCCGCATCGGGTCCTGGCCGGTCAGCAGACCAATCGCGACGATGATCACGATCCCCCCAAGCCCCAACCCCTTGCCGCCAATGCGCATCCCGCCGCCCCCGGAATCGCCACGTGCGTCCACGACGTTGTCACTGCGACGTCCTTTTTTCCATAGCATGTGGGAATCCTCTTTTGGTCGTGTGGGAAGTGTAGACGGCGGGCGTGCGACGTCTGGTCTGCTGGACTAAGAGAGGAGAGGAGGGGGAATAGTTCGCGAATCGGTTCTTCAGAGGTGTTGCTCACCTGCAGAGCTGCTTGGTGGGGGTTGGCAGCATGGAACCTTATTTGTGTTTTTCAACCTGCGGAGAAGTAGACCCATGCCAAGGCAGCGCCCTCTGAGTGCGTCAATGAGGCGCGCGAAAATAGTAGAGCAGTCCGCTACTCACGCCGATGAGGATCATCGAGCCATAAATTATCCGCACTCCCCACAGCAGCCGGGGAGGCAGTTTGAGAAGTTTTTGCCTGGGAATGCGCTCCTGCCTCCAGAAGATTTCAGGTGCGACTGCGACCAGCATTACAAAGGTTTCCCTCATTCTTCGTCCGAAAAGACTGTCGCCGCAGACCGCTCTGTTCAATGAGAACATCTCGATATCACATAGGTAGTCTTCGATCTTTTCCAGGTATATGTAGAAGAATATATGGGAGCCACACAATGTGGGCGGCGGTGAGCAATAGTATGATGAGTGAGAGTAGTCCAGTCGGGATGTCATCCATCACGATGTCCATTCATAGAGATACTTTTCGGTCATTTTTGTCACTTCTCTCACTGTGCTGTGATAAAGGCATAACGCCCGATCATGCATACAAATACTGTATTTAGATTGATGTGGAGCCAGAGTATCCAGGCCCTTAAATGTGGTGGGACTCTTAAGTTTGCGTCTTTTGAAATATCTCCACGGAGGTACATCAAATTCGGAAAAGTAAGGAGGACAGTCACCATGTTCATGCGCATCTGTCTTCCGATAATGCCGTCGTCCCACATCCTTCGAGCATCAGATATGCATCTGCAGTCATTTAGATGGACTAGTTTCACATCTGATAGCAGTTCCTCCATAGTGGCTAACTTATTGAGCTGGAAGTAAATCATTATGATGATATTGGCGAATATGCTTCCAAATACCGCCATCACCCACCAGGCCTTCTCGAGCATAATCATTTTGTTAGCGAGGCCAATATAGCCAAGCAGGTACAGTTAACGAAAAGCCAGCTGTATATTCCCCAGATCCTCAATTTAAGCTGGAGAGGCACAGAGTGGTGAGCATTTTTTGTGATGTGGCCTCGCCGATACATTGCTTTGGGCAGCGTAATGACTGTAACTACCATGTTTAACCGCATTTGCCTGGCTATTAATCCTCCTTGCCAAAGGGCTTTGGTGTCACTGATGCACTTGCAGTGAGATAGTCGGTTTTCAAGATGGTTAATGTTTCGATAGGTGAACCATGCCATGAGGAGGTTATTGATCCACATTGATATTATTAAAGTCAGTCCGAGCAGGCCAGTAGTCGTAGGGCAAGTCATGTGTTTAACCTTATAGTAATTCACGATCGGGCAGAATTTTTTACTATCTCAAGGATTCCCTCCCCCCTATCCGTCGAGTTGGCGCGACCCGTGACTGCTCAATATTCAAGAAATCAGAAAGCTAACTCTGTGATTGAGATTTCGAAACCGCCGACTAAAACTATCATTTGAGTTGGCCGCACTTTGTCGCTGTTTAGCCGTGTGGCGCACGAAAATAATAGAGCAATCCCCCATAAACGCTTATGAAAATCATAGAGCCATAAACTATCCGCACTCCCCACAGCAATCGGGGAGGTAATTTGAGAAGCTTTTGCCTGGGGATGCGTTCCTGTCTCCAGAAGATCTCTGGGGCCACTGCAACCAGCATTACGAAGATTTCCCTCATCCTTCGTCCGAGAAAACTGTCTCCGTAGAACTCTCTGTTCAATGAAAACATTTCAATATCGCATAGATGGTTTTCGATCTTTTCCAAATTGATGTAGAAGAAGATGTAGTAGCCGGCGAGATGTAAGGTCGTGATCACTGTCAATATCAGTGCCAAGAGTCCGGTGGGGATATCTGCCATTATTGGCCCCACTCATAGATGTACTCGCCGGTCAATTCGCCGACAAATTCACCAACTAGACCTCCGCTGTATCCGCCAACCACGCCGCCGACGATTCCACAGCCAATTACGCCGACTCCATAGGTAGGAACTCCCAAAACAACTGCACAAATCGAGGCTCCTGCTGACGCGCCCACTCCACCGCCGACGTGACCAAACATTGTGCTGAGGACAAATTTGCCACCTTCGATGTGTTGCGCCTTCCGACAAAACTCCTCCCGCCCCGTCGAACATGCCTCCTTGATTTCAAGGCCTGCTGAAATTGCATTCAGCCCAATCCCAACAGGCGTCCCGAATTTCAGCAACTTCGCCACTCTAGCGATTCGCCCCACCCGCTCCGCATACCCCTGGATCTCGCCCGTATGCAGATAACTCTTGGTCGACAACCCCAGCATCTTCTTAAGCGGGCCCTTTTTCCGTAGCCCGGTGCCCCAGCGAGCAATGCCTTCCAGTTGTTTATCAAGCGTGGCAAACAGCGCTCTTCGCTGGTTGATGAACTCCTGCCGGGCAATGGGTGTTCCGCGCGCCAGCGATAATTTGTAAAGCCGCTCGATCTCTTCCAGGGTTTTCTTCACACCTTCAAGGTGCTTGCCCCAACTCCCGGTGGCAGCGCCGATACCCAGCGATCCATAACTGAGCATGTTCTGCAGCAGGTCGTAGTTCTCGATGAGCTGGCTGCCCGCGCCTTTCACCTGACGATGGACGTTTCGAGCGAGGTTCATCAGCTCGATTTCTTCCGCCGTCAGAGTGCCGGTTGAACGGTCGCTGACAAGCACCAACTGACCGGGCATCACCACAACGTTTCGGATATGTGCGTTAAGCACATCGAACTTCGCACCTCCGCCCACCCGTGCCTTGAGTGTGAAATAGGTCTGTATGCGGTCATTGATAAACACATGTGGTTTGGACACGGGCTGTCCTCAGCTAAAGCGCTTGTTGGCGATGCGGTCCCAGCCGCCAACTACATTGCCGGCTGCCGCGCCATCGCTGCGTTTCTGCTGGGTGTACAGAATGCGGACGCGGCCGAAGTTGATTTGCACGTGTTCCAGCGGCTCGCCGCTCTCACCGCTTTGGCTGAAGTCAGAAATGATCACCTCTTCGAGGCGCACTTCGTAGTACTTGAGCTTGTCGCCTCCCGCGCGGTACAGGCACAACGTCAGGTCCTTGATGTGCGTGCCCGCGCAACTGGCTTCAAACAACGCAGCGCTGGATTGATCCAGGCGTTTGCTGAAGCTGAAGTCGCTGAGGCTGGCCCGACCCGAGCCCGCGCCGCCGTTCGAGCTGGCGGTGGCCGAAGTACTCTGGCTAACGCCGAAGTCGTAGGCCACGATTTCGATCCAGCCCTTGTTGCGCTCATCCAGCGACTCGCCGTCGATCCCGTTCACCTTGATGAATCCGTCAAATGCCATGCTGCGTGTCCTTGCTGAGGTCAGATCCAGCAAGGATAGGGAGAGGGCATTGGGCTTTGAAGCGCGGCGAGGGGGGCTGAAAGTGATTTTCAGAACGGTCCTACACTGGTCCCTTGGCACGTCTTACGGAAGATTCCGTAACGGGTGATGTTCGCCGCAGTAGTCGTTCAAAAGGGCTGGAAACTGCCGGATTCGCGTGGCGCGCAGAGGGTGCGCGCCAACAGTAAATACCCGAGAGCGCTTACATCAAACCCGCGCCGTCTGCTTCTCGATGGTCTCGACCGGCGAGGCGTCGGCGAAGCGGTTCACCTGGCGCAGGGCCTTGAAGCCAACCATCCAGGCGCCAACGACACCCAGTGTGCACACGCCGCCGATGATCGCGGCGGGCACGGCCCCCCAGAGCGCCGCGCTGCTGCCGGCGCGGAATTCGCCCAGCTCGTTGGACGAACCGATAAACAACATATTCACCGCATTGACCCGCCCGCGCATGTCGTCCGGCGTCGAGAATTGCACCAGTGTGGAGCGGATATAGACGCTGACCATATCCGCCGCACCGGCGATCATCAAAGCCAGCAGCGACAGCCAGAACAGCGTCGACAGGGCGAACACCAGATTGGCGACGCCGAACACCGCGACGGCGATGAACATGACCAGACCGACGTGTCGATCAAAAGGCCGGAAACTCAAATACAGACCCGTGCTGACCTCACCCAGACTCATCGCGCTGCGCAGCGCGCCCAGCCCTTGGGGGCCCAGGTGCAGCACTTCGTGGGCATAAATCGGCAGCAGCGCCACCACGCCGCCGAGTAGCACCGCGAATAGATCCAGTGAGATGGTGCCGAGGATAATCGGCCGCGAGCGGATGAAGGCGATGCCGGCGGTGAAACGCTTCCAGGCCGTGGATTCGAGAATCTGCTTTTTGCCGGCGTACAGCACCGGCACGCGGATCAGCAACAGCACGCCAGCGATGAAGCTGGCCATGCACACGGAATAGGTCAGCCCGCCGCCGCCTGCTGCATACAGACCGCCGCCGACTAGCGGCCCGGCGATGGTTGCAATGCGCATGATCATGCTGTTGGTGGCGATGGCCGACGCGAGTTTTTCACGCGGGACGACTTGTGGCAGCAGGCTCTGCAACGCCGGCCCGGTGAACGCCCTCGCGCAACCGAACAAGGCGAGGGTGGCGTAAATCAGCCGTGTGTCTTGATGATGGGTCACAGAGAACAGCATCAGCATCAGGCTGCATACGGCTTGCACCGACCAACTGATGGTCAGGATCATCTTGCGATCATAGCGGTCGATCAAGTCGCCGGCCGGCATCAACAGCAGCAGCATGGGAATGAACTGCGCGAGGCCTACATACGCCAGCGAAATCGGGCTGCGGGTCATGTCGTAGACCTGCCAGGCGACAACCACCGCCTGAATCTGCATGGCGAAAACGGCAGCAAGGCGCGCGGTCAGGAAGGCGAAAAAGCCGGGCAGCCGCAGGGCGCTTTTGGCGGAAGATTCAGACGATGAGGCGGGCGATTCGGAGCTCAAGGCAAGGCATCCATCGAAGCGAAAGACGGCCGAGAGTTATACACCGGTCTGGCGCGGTTCGCCGCTAGCTGTCAGGAATTTAATGATGGATGGTGCGGGATATGCTGCGGGCGCATGGAGATCAGAAGGCCTGTTCCCGGCTGAAGCCGGTCCTACTGATGATAGTAGGACCGGCTTCAGCCGGGAACGACGGAATCGCGCTGTCAGCGGCGAACCAGCAAAACCCCCGACTCCATGTGATGGGTATACGGAAACTGATCAAACAGCGCGCACCGCTCGACCCGGTGGGTGTCGTGCAATTGTGCGATGTTGGCGGCCAGGGTTTCCGGGTTGCACGAGATGTACAGGATGCGCTCAAAACGTCGCGTCAGCTCACAGGTGTCCGGGTCCATGCCGGCGCGGGGCGGGTCGACGAACACGCTGCCGAAGTCGTAGCTTTTCAGGTCGACACCGGCCAGACGACGGAACGGGCGCACCTCATTCAGGGCTTCTGTCAGCTCCTCAGCCGACAGTCGCACCAGCGACACGTTATCCACAGCGTTGTCCGCAAGGTTACTCAGCGCCGCGTTGACCGACGTCTTGCTGATCTCGGTCGCCAGTACCTTGCGCACGCGGGTCGCCAACGGCAGCGTGAAGTTGCCATTGCCGCAATACAGCTCCAGCAAATCATCGTCGCGGTCGCCCAGCGCGTCATACGCCCAGCTCAGCATTTTCTGGTTCACCGTGCCGTTGGGCTGGGTGAACGCGCCCTCCGGCTGGCGATAACTGAAAGTCCGGCCAGCGACGTCCAGCTGCTCGGTCACGTAATCGCGGCCAATCACCAGTCGCTGCCCTTTCGAGCGGCCAATCACACTGACCTTCAGATCAGCCGCCAATTGCTCCGCCTCGACTTGCCAGGCCTCATCCAGCGGGCGGTGATAGCACAGGGTGATCATGCCGTCGCCGGCCAGCGTGGTCAGAAAATCCACCTGAAACAGCTTGTGATTGAGGGTCTTGCTGGCCTCCCAGCGATCCCGCAGCACCGGCATCAGCGCGTTGATCTGCTGGCTGGCAATAGGGAAGTCGTTGATCAGGATCGGCGTGTGCTTGTCGCCCGGCGCGAACATCGCGTAGTGACGCTTGCCGTCGTCGCGCCACAGGCGGAATTCGGCGCGCAGGCGGTAATGCTCGCGTGGCGAATCGAAGACCTGAGGCTCGGGCGCCTCGAAAGGCGCCAGTAGCTCGCGCAGGCGCGCGGCCTTTTCATCGAGCTGAGCGGCGTAGTTTGCAGGGTCGAACGTAGAACTCATGGATAAAAGCCCAGCTTGATCACGAACAGAATCGACAGCACGACCAGCGCCGAATTCAGCTCGCGGCCCCGGCCCGACAACAGCTTGATCACGGTCCAGGAAATGAAGCCAAAGGCGATGCCGTTGGCGATCGAATACGTGAATGGCATGGCCAGGGCGGTGATCACCACAGGTGCTGCTTCAGTGATGTCGTCCCAGTTGATTTCGGCAAGGCCCGAGGTCATCAACACAGCCACGAACAGCAGGGCAGGGGCGGTGGCGAATGCTGGAACGCTGCCAGCCAGCGGCGCGAAAAACAACGCCAGCAGGAACAAAACCGCAACCACGATAGCCGTCAGACCGGTCCGGCCGCCGGCACTCACGCCCGCCGCGGATTCGATGTAACTGGTGGTGGTCGAGGTGCCCAGCAGAGACCCGGCCATGGCCGCGGTGCTGTCGGCGATCAGCGCACGGCCCATCTTCGGCATGTGGCCGTCCTTGCCCATCAGGCCCGCGCGCTTGGCGACGCCGATCAGGGTGCCGGAGTTGTCGAACAGGTCGACGAACAGAAAGGAAAAAATCACGCTCACCAGACCGATGTTCAGTGCGCCGGGAATGTCCAGCTGCAGGAAGGTCGGCGCCAGCGAAGGCGGCATCGACACCACACCGCCGAACGGCGAGAAGCCCATCACAATCGAAATGATGGTGACGGCCAGAATGCCGATCAGCACGGCGCCGCGCACTTTCAAAGCTTCCAGGGCCACGATCAGCGCGAACCCTAGAGCCGCGAGGATCGGTGCCGGTTTGGCCAGATCGCCCAGGCCAACCATGGTGGCCGGGTTAGTCACCACGATGCCGGCGTTGTGCAGCGCAATCAGCGCCAGGAACAGCCCGATACCGGCAGCAATGGCCGAGCGCAGCGGCAGCGGGATGCTGTTGATGATCCATTCGCGGATGCGGAAGATCGACAGCAGGAAAAACATCACTGCCGAAATGAACACCGCGCCCAGCGCCACTTGCCAGGTGTGGCCCATGTGCAGCACGACGGTGTAGGTGAAGAAGGCGTTCAGGCCCATGCCCGGCGCCAGCGCGATCGGGTAGTTGGCGATCAGCCCCATGACGGTGGAGCCGATGGCCGCCGCCAGGCAGGTAGCGACAAAGATCGCGCCCTTGTCCATGCCGGTCTCGCCAAGAATGCTCGGGTTTACGAACAGGATGTAGGCCATGGCCAGGAAGGTGGTGACCCCGGCCAGAATTTCGGTGCGCACATTGGTGTTATGTGCCCTGAGTTGAAACAACCGCTCCAGCATTTAAGGCTCCCCGGTGACGCTCCGCGTCATTTATGTAGTCGACTGAAACAGCAAAGCACAGCTCACCGAAACGGCTTGCACAAATTCTGCCAGTTGCAAAAAGCCGCGCATCATACCAGCAGCTCCGGGCGATGGGGCCTGGCGCGTGTCGTCGGATTGCAAATGTCCGGATCGGCTTGCCTCATCCGGGCGCCCCGCTGCGTCAAAACGCTCATCACAAACCCTGAACGTTTCCGAAACCGCACAAGTCGTACCCCTTAAGACGCAGATCACTGCGCTGATCGAGTACCTACCGTGAGGCTTCCCATGAGTGCAACCAATGAACAGGCGTTCGCAGGGCATTCCATCGCCCTGACGTTGAACGGCCAGACCCAACAAGTGGACGTGCAGCCCTGGACCACGCTGCTGGATCTGTTGCGCGAGCAGCTCGATCTGGTCGGCACCAAAAAGGGCTGTGACCACGGCCAATGCGGTGCATGCACCGTGCTGCGCGATGGCAAACGCATCAATGCGTGCCTGACCCTGGCGATCATGTGTGACGGCGCCGAGCTGACCACGATCGAAGGGCTTGCCGAAGGCGACACGCTGCACCCGATGCAGCAAGCGTTCATCAAACATGACGCCTTCCAGTGCGGCTACTGCACGCCCGGGCAGATCTGCTCGGCAGTGGGCCTGGCCAACGAAGGCCGCGCCAGCACCGACGACGAAGTGAAAGAACTGATGAGCGGCAACCTGTGCCGTTGCGGCGCCTACAGCAACATCCGCGCGGCGGTGGTGGAAGTCTTGCCATCGATGAATGCCGCACCGGATCAGGGAGGGCGCGGCCAATGAATCCCTTCAGCTACAGCAAGCCTTCCGACATCGCTCAGGCGGTCAATCTTGCAGGTCCTGCCAGCCGTTTCATTGCTGGCGGTACGAACCTGCTGGATTTGATGAAAGAAAACATCGCCCGCCCCGAGCACCTGATCGACATCACCGGGCTGCCGCTCAAAGACGTCCGCGCAACCGACAGTGGCGGCCTGATGATCGGCGCGCTGGTGAGTAACGCCGACCTGGCCTGGCATCCGCTGATCGAGCGCGATTATCCGCTGCTGTCCCAAGCCATTCTGGCGGGCGCCTCGCCGCAGTTGCGCAACATGGCGAGCACCGGTGGCAACCTGCTGCAGCGCACCCGCTGCTACTACTTCTACGACTCAACCGTGCCGTGCAACAAGCGCGAGCCTGGCACGGGTTGCCCGGCGAAAGAGGGCCTGAACCGCATCCACGCGATCCTGGGCGCCAGCGATGCCTGCGTCGCGACTCACCCCTCGGACATGTGCGTGGCCCTGGCTGCGCTCGAAGCCCGCGTCCACGTTCAGGGGCGCGCCGGTGCCCGGGTGATCGAGTTCGCTGACTTCCATCGCTTGCCGGGAGATGCGCCGCAGCGCGACAACCAGCTCGCCGACGATGAACTGATCACCGCTGTCGAGCTGCCAGCGCCACGTTTTCAGCAGCACAGCCACTACCTGAAAATCCGTGACCGCGCGTCTTACGCCTTTGCCCTGATCTCAGTGGCCGCGGCTGTCGAGCTTGATGGCGACGTCATCCGTGACGTGCGCATCGCCCTGGGTGGCGTGGCGCACAAGCCTTGGCGCGACACGGCCGTCGAGCAATCGCTCAAAGGTCAGCCGGTCTCGCGGGAAAACTTTGTTGCCGCCGCCGACGCGATGCTGCGCGACGCTCAGCCGCTGGCGCACAACGCTTTCAAGATCAAGCTGGCCCGCCGCGCGATCGTTCGCGCCTTGAGCGATGCCACCTTGGGAGGAACTGTTTAATGAACGCCAATACACCCACCCCGGGAACGGCCTCCGCGCTGGGCCAACCGATGGACCGCGTCGATGGACGCCTGAAAGTCACCGGCCAGGCCCGCTACGCCGGCGAGTACCCGGAGGCAGGCTTGCTGCATGCCAGCGTGGTCTCCAGCACTATCGCCTCGGGTCGCGTCGTGCGTATCGATGCCTCGCAAGCGCTGGCGGTTCCTGGCGTGATCGCGGTTATCGATCACACCAATCGCCCGCACATCGCCAGCTATGACGAGGACTATCAGGACGCCGACGCCGCCGAAGGCTCGCCGTTCCGCCCGTTCTACAACGACCACGTGCTTTACAGCGGCCAGCCGCTGGCGCTGGTAGTGGCAGACACCCTTGAACTGGCGCGGCATGCCGGCTCCCTCGTGCGCATTGAGTACGAAACCAAGCCGCACCAGACCGACCTCAGTGTGGGTCAGAGTGACGCCCACACCGCGCCGGCCGAAACGCCGAAACCGCGTGGGGATTTTTCGGGCGCATTCGCCCAGGCGGCGGTCACGGTCGACAGCCACTACAGCACGCCCAACGAACACCACAACCCGATGGAGCCGCACGCCTCCACGGTGTTCTTCAAGGCTGACGGCAGCCTGGAGATCCACGATAAAACCCAAGGCACGCAGAACTGCCAGGACTACCTGCACAGTGTGTTCGGTCTGGAGAAAGAGAAGATCCGCATCCTCGCAGCCTTCGTCGGTGGCGCCTTCGGTTCCGGCCTGCGTCCGCAATACCAGTTGCCGCTGGCCGTCATGGCGGCATTGAAGCTCCAGCGTTCGGTGCGTCTGACCCTGACCCGCCAGCAGATGTTTACCTTCGGCTATCGTCCGCAAACCTTGCAGCACATGCGGCTCGGGGCGTCCAAAGACGGCAAGCTGATGGCGGTCGCCCACGACGCCATCGGTCAGACCTCGCGCTTTGAGGACTTTGCCGAGCACGTCGTTGAATGGAGCGGCATGCTCTATCAGTGCGACAACGTGGCATTGAGCTACAAGCTCGCGCCGCTGGACGTTTACACGCCGCTGGACATGCGTGCACCGGGCGCCGCTTCCGGCATGGTCGCGCTGGAATGTGCGATGGACGAGCTGGCCATTGCGGCCGGTATCGACCCCGTGCAGCTGCGAGTGGTCAACTTTGCCGACAGCAACGGCAACGAAGGCAAGCCTTACTCCAGTAAAGAACTGCTGGCGTGTTACGAACAAGGCGCCGAGCGTTTCGGCTGGAGCAAGCGCAACCCAGAGCCGCGCAGCATGCGTCAGGGCCGGCAACTGGTGGGTTGGGGCATGGCCGGAGGTGTATGGGAAGCCATGCAGATGCCCGCCAGCGCCAAGGCCAGTATCGATAGCAGCGGCAAGATCACCGTCAGCAGCGCCACCACCGACATCGGCACTGGCACTTACACGGTCATGACCCAGATCGCCGCTGAGGCCGCTGGCGTGAAGCCTGAGGACGTCACCTTCGTACTGGGTGATTCGTCGCTGCCGACGTCGCCATTGCAGGGTGGCTCGTTCACGGTGTCGTCCGTGGGCACGGCGGTGCAGCAGGCCTGTCGTGCCTTGCGCGCCAAGTTGCTCGACGCCGTGCGCATGGCGCATCCGCAACACGCGGTGGTGGACATGGCCGATGTTGTCTGTGGCGACGGCTACTTGCTCATCGACGATGAGCGTTTTGCTTACGCCGACATCGTCCGCGAGTCGTCCCACGAGACGCTTGAAGTGCAGATCGACGCCAAGCCTGACGACAAGCGCGAAGGCTATTCGACGGCAACGCACTCGGCGGTATTCGTCGAAGTGCTGGTGGACGAAGACCTGGGCACTGTCCGCGTCAATCGGGTGGTCGACGCCGTTGCGGCGGGCCGTGTGGTCAATCCGAAAACCGCGCGCAGCCAGATTCTCGGCGGCGTGGTCTGGGGTATCGGTCAGGCGTTGCAGGAAGAAAGCCAGACCGACCACACCCTCGGGCGCTTCATGAACCACAGCCTGGCCGAGTATCACATTCCAGTGAACGCGGACATCGGCGAGATCGACGTGCTGTTCGTGGAAGAGAACGACAGCATCGTCAATGACCTGGGCTCCAAGGGTGTGGGCGAGATCGGCATCGTCGGCGTGGCCTCGGCCATTGCCAATGCCATCTACCACGCCACGGGCAAGCGGGTCCGGGAATTCCCGATTACGCTGGATAAAGTGCTGTAACCAACGCCGTATCTTGTGCCCTGATCGTTCTCACGCTCTGCGTGGGAACGATCATTTTCTCTGCTGTGCCCTCGAATCCCCCTCATTCAATGTCGCCCCAGTGCAAGCACAGGTCGCGCTGGTGCGCTTGTTGCTCAGGCCTGCTGCGTACCTTGCACCAACGCGGCAGCCACCGAATTGCCGTGGGTCTTCACGCCTTGAAAAACTGCCGAAAAGAGCTGAATAAAATAACGAGCCGACCCGAGGAGCACCCATGAACTCATTTATTCGTCATATCAGTTGCGCTGTGTTGATGCTGAGCAGCAACGCCCTGATGGCTGCAGAAGCCGCCAAATGCCAAAACGTGCGCATGGATGTGGTCAACTGGACGGACGTCGTCGCCACCAGCGCTGTTGCCGAAGTGCTGCTTCAGAACATGGGCTACGAGGTCAAACAGACCAGCGCCGCTCAGCAAATCGTCTTCGGCGGTTTGCGTGACGATCGACTCGACGTGTTCATGGGTTACTGGAAGCCGGCGATGGACAAGAACATCGCGCCCTTTGTGGCCGCCAATCAGGTCAAAGTCCTCGACGTGCCGAGCATGAGTGATGCCCAGGCGACTCTGGCGGTGCCGGATTACGTGGCGTCAGGCGGATTAAAAACATTCGGCGATATCGCAAAATTCAAAGACAAACTCGGTGGCAAGATCTACGGCATCGAGCCCGGCACCGGCGCCAACGCCAACATCAAGGGCATGATCGAGAAGAACCAGTTCGGGCTCGGCGGTTTCCAGTTGGTCGAGTCCGGGGAGGCAGGCATGCTCGCGGCGGTGCAGCGTGCGATCAAGCGTAATGAATGGGTGGTATTCGTTGGCTGGACCCCGCACCCGATGAACATCAACATGAAGATCGCCTACCTGACCGGCAGCGAAGATGTGTTCGGGCCGGGTGAAGGCGCTGCGACCGTTTCCGTGGTCACGGCGCCGGATTACGCATCGCGCTGCCCGAACGTCAGCAAGCTGATGAGCAACCTTAAGTTCACGGCCGCTCAGGAAAGCCAGATGATGGTGCCGATCATGGACCGCAAGGCGCCAACCGACGTTGCTCGCCAGTGGCTCAAGGATCATCCTGAAGACATGAAGCGCTGGCTGGATGGCGTGACAACCTTCGATGGCAAAGACGCAGCGTCCGCCGTGCAAGTGGCGGTGAACAAGTAACCAAGCACGCCTGGCCAAGGGCTCGGGCTGGAGCAGCCAATGCCCACGTCTTACCCGCTGTCCCCCGAAATGTCGGCGTTCGTGACCCATACCCTGAGTTTCAGCAGCACGTCCGAGGACATCAACGAGCAGCGCCGCGCGTATTCCCGGATGAGTGAAGCGTTCACGCCCACCCGTCCGGGGCAGCTCGATGTAAGGGACTTCGCCCTCGGCGGCGTGGCGGTGCGCAGTTACCGGCCTCACCGACTGTCCCTCGAACACCCGGCGCCGTGCGTGATGTACCTCCACGGCGGCGGCTGGGTGGTGGGCGATCTCGATTCCCACGACTTTCTGACCGCGGCACTGGCGGCCGACCTCAATGCCGTGGTCATCGCCGTGGATTACCGGCTGGCGCCCGAACATCCATTTCCCGCAGGGTTCGGCGACTGTCTGGCGGTCTGGCACGCCTTGCAGATACACGCACAGCGGCTGGACATCGACCCACGCCGTATCGCCATCGCCGGGGACAGCGCCGGCGGCAATCTTGCCGCTGCAGTGTGCCTGGCATTGCGCGATTCCGGTGAGCGCCAGCCGGTGGGGCAGGCGCTGATTTACCCGGAACTGGGCGGCGCCAACGATCTGCCGTCGCGCCATGAATGCGCCGACGCGCCGCTTCTTTCCACCACTGAGCTGGCGTATTACCGGCAGCTCTACATGACGGCGGACGAACAATCGGCCTATGCCCGGCCCCTCCACGCCGGAAATTTCAATGATCTGGCGCCTGCGTTCATTGCTGTCGCGCAGTTCGACCCCTTGCGTGATGACGGCGTCTGCTACGAGCGTGCATTGCGCGAAGCGGGTGTGCGCACCGAGTTCGATCCCGGGCTCGGGCTGCTTCACGGCAGTCTCAGGGGCAAAGGCCAGGTGCCGGAAGTGGACGCGCTTTATCAGCGGCTGGTTTGCGCGCTGTTGGGCTTTATTCGCGATCCTTTGTAGGGCCTTGCACCTGGAGGTTTTAACTGCCGTGCTGCAGATTCGCCGCTCTGCTCTGCTTCCCGTCAACTGCACTGCCCTGAAAGGTGAGTCAACTCGCCACGCGACAAAAGACCACGCAGAGCAAGTGCCGAAATGGGACTACTCTTTCCATGTCAGCTGACCTGGATCAATACCTTGGCGTGTATTGGTCGAACTGGCCGCCTGACGCATCTCCCCGGTCGCCGACCTGAGTACGAAACCACGAGAACAACGGCCACACCTCGTACTCAATACACCGTGGGGGCAGTCGCTGCAGGCCCCAAGTCTGAAGCCAGTTCCACCTGATAGAGGAAGACCTATGTTCGGCTTAGAGGCGCTCGATCTCGCCCGAATCCAGTTTGCGTTCACTGTTTCATTTCACATTCTTTTCCCTGCCATCACCATTGGTCTGGCGAGCTTCCTCGCGGTGCTCGAAGGCTTGTGGCTGAAAACCCATGACAACACTTATCGCGACCTCTATCACTTCTGGTCGAAAATCTTTGCCGTCAACTTCGGCATGGGTGTGGTTTCCGGGTTGGTCATGGCCTACGAGTTCGGCACTAACTGGAGTCGCTTCTCCGATTTCGCCGGTGCTGTGACCGGGCCCTTGCTGACCTACGAGGTGCTCACGGCGTTCTTCCTCGAAGCGGGCTTCCTGGGCGTCATGCTGTTCGGCTGGAACCGTGTCGGTCGCGGCCTGCACTTCTTCGCCACGTCCATGGTCGCGGTTGGCACGCTGATTTCGACCTTCTGGATTCTGGCCTCCAACAGCTGGATGCAGACCCCGCAGGGCTTCGAGATCATTGATGGCCGCATCATCCCGGTGGACTGGTTCGCGGTGATCTTCAACCCGTCGTTCCCGTACCGCCTGATGCACATGGCAATCGCCGCCTTCGTCTCCACGGCGTTCTTCGTCGGCGCATCGGCGGCCTGGCATCTGCTGCGTGGTCGTGACAATCCGGCGATTCGCAGGATGCTGTCCATGGCCATGT
This sequence comes from Pseudomonas sp. W5-36, assembly GCF_046540455.1. Classification (NCBI taxonomy): domain Bacteria; kingdom Pseudomonadati; phylum Pseudomonadota; class Gammaproteobacteria; order Pseudomonadales; family Pseudomonadaceae; genus Pseudomonas; species Pseudomonas sp. W5-36. The sequence continues at coordinate 28,950 of NZ_JAXCIQ010000028.1, forward strand.
GGATGGCGCTGATCGTTGCGCCAATTCAGGCCATGGTGGGCGACGCTCACGGCCTGAACACCCTTGAGCATCAACCGGCCAAGATCGCAGCCATCGAAGGTCACTGGGAGAACGTCGGTGACGAGCCGACCCCGCTGATCCTGTTCGGCATCCCGGACATGAAAGAAGAGCGCACCAAATACGCGGTCGAGATTCCGTATCTGGGCAGCCTGATCCTGACCCACAGCCTGGACAAGCAGATCCCGGCGCTGAAGTCCTTCCCGCCGGAAGACCGTCCGAATGCGCTGATCGTGTTCTGGTCGTTCCGCGTCATGGTGGCGCTGGGCATGCTGATGATCGCGGTCGGTCTGTGGAGTGCCTGGTTGCGCTGGCGCGGCGGGCTGTACACCAATCGCTGGTTCCTGCGGCTGGTCATGTGCATGGGTCCGGCCGGTCTGATTGCGATGCTGGCGGGCTGGTTTACCACCGAAATCGGGCGTCAGCCCTGGGTGGTCTACGGGATCATGCGCACGGCGAATGCCGTGTCCAGACACAGCGTTGAACAGCTGAGCATCACTCTGGTGCTGTTCGTGGTGGTGTATTTCCTGCTGTTCGGCACGGGCTTCGGCTACATGATGCGTCTGGTGCGCAAAGGGCCAAAAACCCATGAAGGCGACACGCCGGCACATGGCGGACCAGGGCAGAAACGCACCCCGGCGCGTCCTCTCTCTGCTGCTGATGAAAGCAGCACGGACCACCGTAAAGACAGCCTGACTGAGGGGAACTGAGCCATGGGTATCGATCTTCCACTGATCTGGGCCGTGATCATCATCTTCGGCGTCATGATGTACGTCATCATGGACGGCTTCGATCTGGGCATCGGGATACTGTTCCCTTTCATGAAGGACAAGACGGACCGCGACGTGATGATGAACACCGTCGCACCGGTCTGGGACGGCAATGAAACCTGGCTGGTACTGGGCGGGGCCGGCTTGTTCGGCGCCTTCCCGCTGGCCTACTCGGTCGTGCTCGAAGCGCTGTACCTGCCGTTGATCTTCATGCTGTTCGGGCTGATATTTCGCGGCGTGGCCTTCGAGTTTCGCTTCAAGGCCACTGATATCAAGCGCCACCTGTGGGACAAGGCGTTCATCGGCGGTTCGCTGGTGGCGACATTCTTCCAGGGCGTGGCACTGGGCGCGTACATCGACGGCATTCCCGTGGTCGACCGAGCCTATGCCGGCGGTGGCCTGGACTGGCTGACGCCGTTCTCGATCTTCTGCGGTCTGGCGCTGATCGTGGCCTACGCATTGCTCGGCTGCACCTGGCTGATCATGAAGACCGAAGGGGCGTTGCAGAAAGCCATGCACGATCTGGCACGACCTTTGGCCCTGGCCACGCTGGTGGTCATGGCGATCGTCAGCCTGTGGACGCCACTGGCCCATCAGGCCATCGCCGATCGCTGGTTCAGCCTGCCAAACCTGTTGTGGTTCATGCCGGTGCCGGCGCTGGTCATGCTGACGATGTACGGCCTGTTCAAAGCGGTGGCGCGCAACGCCAACTACGCACCGTTCCTGTTGACGCTGGTGCTGATCTTCCTTGGCTACAGCGGTCTGGGCATCAGCTTGTGGCCGAACATCATTCCGCCAACCGTGTCCATCTGGGCCGCTGCCTCGCCGCCACAGAGCCAGGGTTTCATGCTGGTCGGTACGCTGTTCATCATTCCGCTGATCCTGGGTTACACGTTCTGGAGCTATTACGTATTCCGCGGCAAAGTCACCCACGAACACGGCTATCACTAGCAGCCAGTGGCCCCGGGTTATTGCCGGGGCCTGACTGCGGGAGAGGAGGGTTTAGCGATGTCGGTTAAAGAATCTGTTCAGTACGAAGGTCGGAATCAGCATGAGCACAAGCGCGAGGTTGATCCAGCGCAAGGCAAGCCACTGTGGCAGCGCATCGGCTGGCTGTTGATCATCTGGACCGGCAGCGTGCTGGCTCTGTTCGTGGTCGCCATGCTGCTGCGCATGTTCATGACAGCGGCAGGCATGAAGTCGCATTGAGTTATTCCCGCTCGATAAAAAAACCGCCTCGGCGGGTTTTTTTTGGCTGCACATCTGAAGTCAGGACGACGAGCGCGGTGAGCTATTTACGCGCCTTGAGGATCACGAACTTCGGCGTCGCCGCCACTTGCTCCACGCCTCGGAACAGTCGCGCCAGTTTGCTGTGATAGCCCAGATGCCGGTTGCCGACGATGTACAGCGCGCCGCCGGTGACCAGCGCCGAGCGCGCCTGCTGGAACATTCGCCAGGCGAGGAAGTCGCCGACCACTTGTTGCTGGTGAAACGGCGGATTGCACAGGACGACGTCCAGCGAGTCGGGTTCCTGCGACGCCAGCCCGTCACCTGCGTGAATCACCGCCGGCCGCTCGCCGAGGGCCAGTCTCCAGTTCTCCTGCGCCGACTGCACCGCCATGAACGACTCGTCCACCAGCGTGTAATGCGCGTCAGGGTTGTCCAGGGCACTGGCGATGGCGAGCACGCCATTGCCGCAGCCCAGATCCGCGACCCGCGCCGAGCCCAGGCCTTTGGGCAAGTACGGCAGGAAGGCCCGCGTGCCGATGTCCAGACCGTCACGGCAAAACACGTTGGCGTGGTTGACCAGTTCGATCTTCGGCTCGTCCAGTGTGTAACGGGTGGGGTAGGGCGAAGGCTGAACGGTTTTGACTTCAGGGGTGCAGAACAGCAGCCGCGCTTTTTTCACGGCGAGGGATGCCTGCACGGGGCCGATGTACTCTTCCATCAGCTCGCCAGCCGAGCGGGGCAGGTGCTTGATCATCCCGGCGGCGACGACTTTGGCGTTCGGGGCCAGTTGGTCCTGCAAACGAATCAGCTGTTCTTCCAGCAAGGCGAGTGTCTTCGGCACGCGAATCAGCACCCAGTCGAAGGGGCCGGTCAACGGCGCGCTGGCCGGGATCACCGGCACCGCGTCATAGGTCAGGCCGTTGCGCACCAGATTCTTTTCCAGAGCCTGGGCGCCGAGGTACGAATCCGTGCTGCTGACCACTGTGGCATGGGGCGCGAGACTGGCTGCGAGCGCGCCGAAACTGTCGTTGAGCACCAGCACCCGTGTTTGCAGCGTCACGCCCTGTTCAGCGACGTGGTTGAGCAGGTACTCGTCAGCGGCATCGAAGGCCTGCAGTGGCTCATCCGACTGTTCCGGCTGGCGGATCAGGTCGAGCTGGGCAAGCGGGGTGGTAAGCAGGGGCATGGGCGGAGCGTTTCCAGTCGTTGATGGCGTGATCGGCGTGCTGGCGGGAGTTGCACCTGTGCCGGCGTCACGAGGTTCGCGAAGCCGGCGATTTTACGTGTTTTTTGCCCACACGCACCGGGCTTTTCGTCCTGGCTTCGCCCCAGCGTCGCCTTATGCCTAGATCACCCCGTCTTTCGTTGCCTGGACCACTGCCGACATCTTGTTGCAGGCGCCGATCTTCTGAATGGCTTTGCCCACGTGGAAATTAACGGTGCGCGCTGTAACATCAAGGATCAACGCGACTTCTGCCGCCGTTTTGCCCGTAGCGCACCACTTCAATACCTCTACCTCTCTGATCGTCAGGCCCTTGTAGGTGAGCGTCTCCGCGCTCGTCGTGCAGCCGTCCCCCCTCTTGCCGATGTCCATCGCGTGCCTCCATGCTCAGTCTTGATCGTCCTGATCGAAGTCTAGGAAACAATCACGGCCTCAAAAGCGTCGCGCCTGGGGAACAAGCCGGAGTGGTGACTGATGAGCTACCAGCGGCATCTTTAAACGACCATAAAATCAAAAGGTTAGGGCAGCGTTAGTGCGCCGTTGCGAGCCACTTCGCGATTACACCGATAGCGAAATACTCTAAAAATCGCTCAGTCCGCTGCGGATATCACTACAAACCGACGGTGTTTATCGCGGCGGGTTTGCGGGACACTGATCACCCTTTTTTGCGAGACAGGAGCCAGGAGCGCCCCATGACTGCCAGTGCAGAGAAATTCACCCGGCAAACGCTGCTGGACGTTACGCCGCTGACTCCCAGTCTCTTTACCTTTCGCACCACCCGCGATCCCGGTTTCCGCTTCACGGCGGGACAATTCGCACGTCTGGGCGTCATCAAACCCGATGGCGCGACGGTGTGGCGGGCGTACTCGGTGGTGTCCTCACCCTTCGATGAATTCCTCGAATTTTTCTCGATCGTGGTGCCCAACGGCGAATTTACCAGCGAGTTGAGCCGGCTTCGTCAGGGCGACACGCTGATGGTGGAAAAACAGGCGGTGGGTTACCTGACCCTGGATCGCTTCACCGATGGTCGCGACCTCTGGATGTTATCCACAGGCACTGGCGTGGCGCCGTTTCTGTCGATTCTGCAGGACTTTGAGGTCTGGGAAAAATTCGAGCGCATCATTCTGGTGTACAGCGCTCGCGAGTCCCGGGAGCTGGCCTACCAGCAGCTGATTGCCGAGCTGACCCAGCGCGAATACCTGGCTGAGTACGCTCACAAATTCACGTTTATCGCGACGGTAACGAGGGAGTCGCATCCGGGGGCGCTCAGCGGACGGATTACCACGCTGATCGAAAACGGTGAGTTGGAGAAGGCGGCCGGTGTGGAGCTGACACCCGAGCACTCACGGGTGATGATTTGCGGCAATCCGCAGATGATCGAAGACACTCGCGCGATACTGAAGACCCGCGACATGCGCCTGGCGCTGACGCGCAAGCCGGGACAGATTGCGGTGGAGAATTACTGGTAGGTTCATACAGCGTTGCAATCGCAAGACCCGCACAGAAGCGGGCTTGCTCGAGTAGATGGGGGTGCATCCGCTGAGTTTCCAGCCGCCGGTATGCCGTCTTCGCGAGCAAGCTCGCTCCCACACGTCCAGCAGCGAGCGGTGATTCCGAGCCATCCCCCGATCCTGTGGGAGCGAGCTTGCTCGCGAAGCTCGCGTTCAGTATGCAGAGCAAACAGCCGGATGCTCGCAGCCCTCAGCCCTTAAACGAACCGGTCGGGCGTCACTGGCAGTGGCGCAGCCGGTTTGCTGTTCTGCTCTTTCAGCAGATCGCGGATTTCGCCCAGCAGCAGTTCTTCTTTGGACGGCGTTGGCGGCAGGGTCGGGGCTTTGGCTTCTTCGCGTTTCAGGCGGTTGATTGCCTTGACGCCCATGAAGATGGCGAATGCCACGATGATAAAGTCGATCACGGTCTGAATGAACTTGCCGTAAGCCAGCACCACCGCTGGCGCGGCACCTTCCGCAGGTCGCAGCACGACCGACAGATCACTGAAGTCCACGCCGCCGATCAGCAACCCGAGGGGCGGCATGATTACATCGCCTACGAACGACGAAACGATCTTGCCGAATGCCGCGCCGATGATGATACCGACGGCCATGTCGACGACGTTTCCTTTTACGGCAAAGGCTTTGAACTCGCTTAGTACGCTCATGGGTGTATTCCTTTGTTACAGATGTGAGGGGTAAATGTAGTGTAAGTCAGCTAGTTGCATCCCGCTTAAACCATGCAATCGACCGGGTACGACCCGGTAAGTTTTATTTAATCCTCCAAAAGCATGCATGCCCGGTAGCGCTGCGCCCGACGGTTTGACGCATCGGGTATGATTGCCCCTTTTTACATCGGGGGTGTCATGGCCAAGGCCAAACGCATGTACGGCTGCACCGAGTGCGGTTCGACGTTTCCCAAATGGGCCGGCCAGTGCAGCGAATGCGGCGCATGGAACACCCTTGTTGAAACCGTAATCGACAACAGCACAGCGGCTGCGCCCAGCGGTCGTTCCGGCTGGACCGGCCAACAGGCGCAGATCAAAACCCTGGCCGAAGTCAGTGTCGAAGAAATCCCGCGTTTTTCCACCAACTCCACTGAACTGGACCGCGTCCTTGGCGGCGGCCTGGTAGATGGCTCGGTGGTGCTGATCGGCGGTGACCCCGGCATTGGCAAGTCGACCATTCTGTTGCAGACCCTCTGCGCCATTGCCGAGCGCATGCCGGCGCTGTACGTCACCGGCGAAGAGTCGCAGCAGCAGGTCGCGATGCGTGCCCGCAGGCTTGGCCTGCCCCAAGACAAGCTGCGGGTCATGACCGAGACCTGCATCGAAACCATCATTGCCACGGCGCGCATCGAGCAGCCGAAGGTCATGGTGATCGATTCGATCCAGACCATCTTCACCGAACAGCTGCAATCTGCGCCCGGCGGCGTATCCCAGGTGCGCGAGAGCGCCGCGTTGCTGGTGCGATACGCCAAGCAGAGCGGTACCGCGATCTTCCTGGTCGGCCACGTGACCAAAGAAGGCGCGCTGGCCGGGCCTCGCGTCCTGGAGCACATGGTCGACACCGTGTTGTATTTCGAAGGTGAGTCCGATGGCCGCCTGCGCTTGCTGCGCGCCGTGAAGAACCGCTTTGGTGCCGTCAACGAACTGGGCGTTTTCGGCATGACCGACAAAGGTTTGAAAGAAGTCTCGAATCCCTCGGCGATCTTTCTCACCCGCGCGCAGGAAGAAGTCGCGGGCAGCGTGGTCATGGCCACGTGGGAAGGCACCCGGCCGATGCTGGTCGAAGTGCAGGCGCTGGTCGATGACAGCCACCTGTCCAACCCGCGTCGCGTGACGTTGGGGCTGGATCAAAACCGGCTCGCCATGTTGCTGGCCGTACTGCACCGCCACGGCGGCATTCCCACCCATGACCAGGATGTGTTTCTCAACGTCGTGGGCGGGGTGAAAGTGCTGGAAACCGCTTCCGACCTGGCCTTGATGGCCGCCGTGATGTCCAGCCTGCGCAACCGGGCGCTGCCGGGCGACTTGCTGGTGTTCGGTGAAGTGGGCTTGTCGGGAGAAGTGCGGCCCGTACCCAGTGGGCAGGAGCGACTCAAAGAGGCGGCCAAGCACGGCTTCAAGCGCGCCATCGTGCCCAAGGGCAACGCCCCGAAAGAGTCGCCGCCGGGCCTGACGGTCATCGGCGTGACTCGCCTTGATCAAGCGCTGGACGCGTTGTTCGAATAAGGCGGCGCGGCCTATAGATGTATCAGCGCACCCAGCTCGCGCTCCAGTTCATCGTGATCGGCAATATTGAGCTCGATCAGTCGACGCAGGTGCGTCACTGAATCGAGCTCGATGTGCTTGCAGACAAATCCCAGGTGATTGTGATCATCGTGGGTCAGCTGCACCTCCATCACGACGTCTATACCGTCCTGCAACTCGATGTCGACCATGAAGCGCTCGTTGGGATCGCCCTCCCAGGGGGTGGGCTTCTCGATCAGCAGCCCCTTGAGCGACAGGTCGATCAGCTGAACTGTCCAGGTTTTGCCGCCCTGGTTGAGTTTGGTTTTCGCGTCGAATGCAACGCGTTTGAAGCGACGACGTTCATTGTGATTCTCGGTCATTACGCTACTACTCCTTCTGCGCCTCAAGCGCCCACTGCGTTGACTATAGGACAAATATCGCGCTAGACCATCGTGGGGGTAGCCTTTCGCTCCGGCGGCGCTAAACTCCGCTTGCTGAATAAAAATAAGTCCACTCAGTTGGAATCAAAAAAAATGAAAAACAATAATGGTCTGCTGCGCCACGTGCCCTGGCTGATGGTTGCCATCCTTGGGGCCTGGGCGCTGGGAGTGGTTGCGTTGCGTCGCGGGGAGGCGATCAACGCACTCTGGATTGTGGTCGCCGCAGTGGCCATTTATCTGGTCGCTTATCGTTACTACAGCCTGTTCATCGCAACTAAGGTCATGCAACTCGACCCGACCCGGGCCACCCCCGCGGTGCTGAAAAATGACGGGCTCGACTACGTTCCCACCAATAAACACATCCTCTTCGGTCACCACTTCGCTGCCATTGCCGGCGCCGGCCCTCTTGTCGGTCCGGTGCTCGCCGCGCAGATGGGGTATCTGCCCGGTACGCTGTGGCTGATTGCCGGTGTCGTGCTGGCCGGTGCGGTTCAGGACTTCATGATCCTGTTCCTTTCCACGCGCCGTAACGGGCGCTCTCTGGGCGACATGGTCCGCGAAGAAATGGGCCGCATTCCCGGCACCATTGCGTTGTTCGGCTGCTTCCTGATCATGATCATCATCCTTGCGGTGCTGGCGCTGATCGTCGTCAAGGCACTGGCCGAGAGCCCATGGGGCATGTTCACGGTCATGGCAACGATTCCGATCGCGATGTTTATGGGCATCTACATGCGCTTCATCCGTCCGGGCCGTATCGGCGAGATCTCGGTGGTGGGCGTCGTGCTGTTGCTGCTGTCGATCTGGGTCGGTGGTCTGGTGGCCGCGAGTCCTGAGTGGGCGCCGATGTTCACGTTCACTGGCGTTCAGATCACCTGGATGCTGGTCGGCTACGGCTTTGTCGCCGCCATGCTCCCGGTCTGGCTGGTACTGGCGCCTCGCGACTACCTGTCCACGTTCCTGAAAATCGGCACCATCATCGCCCTGGCGATCGGCATCCTGATTCTCGCGCCAGAGCTTAAAATGCCTGCGCTGACGCAGTTCACCGACGGCACCGGTCCGGTCTGGAAAGGCACCCTGTTTCCGTTCCTGTTCATCACCATCGCCTGTGGCGCGGTATCCGGTTTCCACGCGCTGATTTCTTCGGGCACCACGCCGAAGCTGCTGGATAACGAAGTCAACGCCCGTTACATCGGTTACGGCGGCATGCTGATGGAGTCGTTCGTGGCGATCATGGCGATGGTCGCGGCTTCGGTCATCGAGCCAGGCGTGTACTTCGCGATGAACAGCCCGGCGGCGATCGTCGGCTCCGACGTCAATTCGGTCGCGCAGATGGTCAGCAGTTGGGGCTTCCTCATCACGCCGGATCAATTGACCGCGGTGGCGAAGGACATCGGCGAAAACACTGTGCTGGCACGTGCCGGTGGTGCACCGACCCTGGCCGTGGGGATCGCTCAGATCCTGCACCAGGCGTTCCCGGGTCAGAACACCATGGCGTTCTGGTACCACTTCGCGATTCTGTTTGAAGCGCTGTTCATCCTGACCGCAGTCGATGCCGGTACCCGTGCCGGCCGCTTCATGCTGCAGGATTTGCTCGGCAGTTTTGTCCCAGCACTGAAACGCACCGAGTCCTGGACCGCCAACGCCATCGGCACCGGTGGTTGTGTCGCGCTGTGGGGGTATCTGCTGTATCAGGGCGTGATCGATCCGCTGGGCGGGATCAACACGTTGTGGCCATTGTTTGGTATCTCCAACCAGATGCTCGCGGGTATCGCGCTGATGCTGGCGACGGTGGTGCTGATCAAAATGAAGCGTCAGCAGTACGTCTGGGTCACCATCCTGCCGGCTTCGTGGCTGCTGATCTGTACCGTAACCGCCGGCTTCATCAAGCTGTTCGACCCGAGCCCAGCGGTTGGCTTCCTGGCGCTGGCGAAGAAATACAGCGCGGCGGCAGATGCCGGTCAGGTACTGGCCCCGGCCAAGACCATGGACCAGATGCAGCATGTGATCTTCAACGCCTACACCAACGCCACCCTGACCACGCTGTTCCTGTTCGTGGTCCTGAGCATTCTGTTTTATGCGCTGAAGGTCGGTCGTGCGGCGTGGGTCAAGAAAGAGCGTACCGACAAGGAATCGCCGTTCCAGGCCTTCCCGGAATCCCACTGAGTGCGCTGTAACGCGAGGAACTGTTTATGTTCAACGATCTGAGTCGCTTGGGTAAGTATCTCGGTCAGGCCGCCCGCCTTATGGTGGGCATGCCGGATTACGACAACTACGTTGAGCATATGCAGAAGACCCACCCCGACAAGCCGGTGATGTCCTACGAAGCGTTCTTCCGGGAACGCCAGGACGCACGGTACGGCGGGAAGGGCGGTCCAAAGTGTTGCTAATGATGTGACCCGTGGTCATGCAGGAGTGAGCTTGCTCGCGATGCGTTAATTCAGTCGCCGCTGTACTGACTGACATTTCGAATCGCCCGCAACCTCACTCCTGTTTTTTTTCAGCGAATCGAGGTCTTTTTTTTGTTCACACCTATCCCCGTCACGATCCTCAGCGGCTTTCTCGGCGCCGGCAAAACCACCTTGCTGCGCCATCTGCTCAAGGAGGAGCACGGCCTGAAGATCGCCGTGATCGAGAACGAATTCAGTGACGCCGGCGTTGATACCCAATTACTGGGCGATGAGCCCGTGCAGGTCATGACCCTGTCCAACGGTTGCGTCTGCTGCACCATTCACACCGACCTGACCAAAGCGCTATTCCTTTTGCTGGAGCGGCTCGACAGCGGCGAAATAGCTTTCGATCGGCTGGTCATTGAGTGCACCGGTCTGGCAGACCCCGCACCGGTGGCGCAAACCTTCTTCATCGACGAGGAGCTGCGTGAGCGCTACATCCTCGACGGCATCATTACGCTGGTCGACGCCGCCCATGCCGACACGCACCTGGAGCAGACCATTGCCCAGGCGCAGATCGGCTTCGCGGATCGTCTGCTGGTGAGCAAGACCGATCTGGTGGACGAAGCAGCCTTCAATGCATTGAGCGAGCGCTTGACCCGCATCAACCGACGTGCGCCGATCCGTGTGGTCGAGCACGGCAAGATCGATCTGGCCGAACTGCTGGACGTGCGCGGCTTCAACCTCAACGCTGACATCGGCGGGATGACCTTGCGACCGGCAGCCCCTGGAGGCCGCTCCATCGACCGGATCAGCAGCCTGGTCCTGCGCAGTGACCAGCCGCTGGATATCGACAGGCTCAGCACCTTCATGAACGAGTTGCTTGAAGAGCACGGCAAACAACTGCTGCGCTACAAAGGCGTGCTGAACATCGCCGGTGAGGATCGCAAACTGGTGTTTCAGGGGGTGCTGAAGCTCTACGGATTTGATTTCGATGTAGAGTGGGCGGAAGGCGAAAAGCGCGAAAGCGTGATCGTGTTTATTGCTGATGAGCTGCCGGAGGACAAGATCCGATCGGGGTTTTCGAAGGTGGCGGCGGACTGACATTTTCGGATGTGCACAATCCCCTGTGGGAGCGAGCTTGCTCGCGAAAGTGCCAGGTCAGACGAATTCGATGGGACTGAACCGACGCCTTCGCGAGCAAGCTCGCTCCCACAGGTTTGATCTTCACTCGTCAGCTACAAAAAAGCCCGGCTCAAGAGCCGGGCTTTTTTATGCAACTGCTACTGCGTCAGATCAAGCGCCGTAAACCGGCAGCTTGGCGCAGATGGCCTGGACCTTTTCACGAACGGCGTTGATCACCGCTTCATTGTTCAGATCATCCAGGATGTCGCAGATCCAGCCGGCCAGCTCTTTGCACTCTGCTTCCTTGAAGCCGCGCGTGGTCACGGCCGGGGTGCCGAAGCGCAGGCCGGAGGTGACGAACGGGGAGCGTGGATCGTTTGGCACCGAGTTCTTGTTCACGGTGATGAACGCTTTGCCCAATGCGGCGTCGGCGTCTTTACCGGAGATGTCCTGCTTGATCAGCGACAGCAGGAACAGGTGGTTTTCAGTACCGCCGGACACCACGTCGAAACCACGCTCGATGAACACGCCGGCCATGGCCTTGGCGTTTTTCACCACTTGTTCCTGGTAGGTCTTGAACTCAGGCTGCAGCGCTTCTTTGAAGCAGATCGCCTTGGCCGCGATGACGTGCTCCAGAGGACCGCCCTGGCCACCCGGGAAAACAGCGGAGTTCAGCTTCTTCTCGATCTCGGCATTGGCGCGCGCCAGGATCAGGCCGCCGCGTGGGCCGCGCAGGGTTTTGTGGGTGGTGGTGGTGACGACGTCAGCGAAGGGAACAGGGTTCGGGTAAACGCCTGCAGCGACAAGACCGGCTACGTGCGCCATGTCGACGAACAGGTAAGCGCCGACCTTATCTGCGATGGCGCGGAAACGCGGGAAGTCGAGGATCTGCGAGTAGGCCGAGAAACCGGCAACGATCATCTTTGGTTTGTGCTCAACAGCCAGACGCTCGACTTCGTCGTAGTCGATCAGGCCGTTGCCGTCGATGCCGTACTGAACAGCGTTGTACAGCTTGCCCGAGGAAGAAACGCTGGCGCCGTGGGTCAGGTGACCGCCGTGGGCCAGGCTCATGCCCAGAATGGTGTCGCCAGCATTGAGCAGCGCCAGGTACACCGCGCTGTTGGCCTGGGAACCCGCGTGTGGCTGGACGTTGGCGTAATCGGCGCCGAACAGTTGCTTGGCGCGGTCGATGGCCAGTTGCTCGACGATGTCGACGTATTCGCAGCCGCCGTAGTAACGCTTGCCGGGGTAGCCTTCAGCGTACTTGTTGGTGAGGACCGAGCCCTGGGCTTCCATGACGGCCGGGCTGGTGTAGTTCTCCGAGGCGATCAGCTCGATGTGATCTTCCTGACGCTTGGCTTCCTGTTCCATGGCGGCGTACAGGTCGGAGTCGTACTTGGCGATGGTCAAATTGCGGCTGAACATGGCGGTCCTCGGGGATCGGGCAGTAGAAAAGGGGGGCATTCTAACCCATCGGGTTTTATCTGGCATATGAAAGCGGGTCATGTACGTGATGAGCGTGATGCAAGGCTAAAGCCTGGCTGCAAGCCTCAAGCCTCAAGCTTCAAGCCGTTAGCTTCAAGCTGAATGCGGCGCGGCTTCTGCTTGTAGCTTGCCGCTTGAAGCTTGCAACTCGCGTCAGTCGAGCATGAACAGCGCATCGTTGCTGAACTGCGCCTCGAACCGCGTCGCCGGCATGGGACGCCCGAACAGATAGCCCTGCACTTCGTCGCAGCCGTGTTCGCGCAAAAACTCCAGCTGCTCGTGGGTTTCCACGCCTTCGGCGATCACTGACAGATTGAGGCTGTGAGCCATGGCGATGATCGCCCGGGCGATTTGCGCGTCCTGTTCGCCGGACGGCAGGCCATCAACGAAGGTGCGGTCGATCTTCAGCACGTCGATGGGGAACTGCTTGAGGTAATTCAGCGACGAGTAGCCGGTGCCGAAGTCATCGACCGCAATGCTCAGGCCCAGTCGCTTGAGCCCGGCCAGAATTTGCATGGCTTCGCTCACCTCACGCATCAGGATGCTCTCGGTCAGTTCCAGCTCGAGGCAGGCGGGCGGCAGACCGATTTCCTGAAGGATGCCGGCAATGCGCGTACCCAGCTGACCGTCCGAAAACTGCCGTGCGGAAATGTTCACCGACACCTTGGGCACGCGAACCCGCGCCAGGTGCCACTCGCGCAACTGGCGGCAGGCCTCCTTGAGCACCCACTCGCCGACTTCGACCACCAGCCCGAGCTCTTCGAGCACCGGGATGAATTCCACTGGCGGTACCAAACCGCGGCGCGGGTGACGCCAGCGCAGCAGCGCTTCGGCGCCGGTCAGACGCTTGCCGTCGCCACTGAACTGCGGCTGGTAATACAGCGTGAACTCGCCCTGCTCCAGGGCATGGCGCAGGTCGCTCTCCAGCTCCAGACGCTCAAGGGCACTGGCGTTCATGTCGGCTTGGTAAAACTGAAAGTTGTTCTTGCCGCGTTCCTTGGCGTGGTACATCGCCGTGTCGGCGTTCTTCATCAGCTGACTCAGTTCGTTACCGTCCTGAGGGCTGAGCGCGACGCCGATACTGGCCGTGACGAAAAACTCGCGCCCTTCCAGCACGAAGGGTTTCACCAGACTGGCAAGAATCTGTTCGGCCACATGAATCGCACGGTTCAGCGCCGCCTGTTGAGTGGGGCGAGGTTGCAGCAGCAGCGTGAACTCATCGCCGCCCATGCGCGCTACGGTGTCGTCTTCGTCGACGCATCCGAGCAGTCGCAAGGCCATTTCCTTGAGCATTCGGTCGCCGGCAGCATGGCCCAAAGAATCGTTGATCGGCTTGAAGCGATCGAGGTCGAGGAACATCAACACCACCCACGTTTGCTGACGTTCGGCGTGCAGCAACGCGCTGTGCAGGCGGTCCTGAAACAGTGTGCGGTTGGGCAGATGGGTCAGTGCGTCGTAATAAGCCAGCCGATGAATACGCTGCTCGCTGGCCTTGCGCTCGCTGATGTCGCTGAAGAAGCACACGTAGCTGGCCAGATCGCCTTCGTCGTCGAGCACCGCAGTAATTCCGACCCACGCCGGGTAGTGCTCGCCGTCGCGCCGTTTGAGCCACAGCTCACCCTCCCAGCTACCGCGCTGGCTCAGCTGTTTGAGGATGTAGCCCAAGTGCGCTGCCTGCTGGTTCTCGACGGTCAGCATCATCGGCATCTGATCCAGCACTTGCGACACGGCGTAGCCGCTGACCCGGGTGAAGGCGTCGTTGGCCTGCACGATGTAGCCCGCAGGGTCGGTGATCAGAATAGCCGAGGTAGAGTGCTCGAATACCGTGGCTGCCATGCGCAGGTCTTTTTCGGCGCGCCGCTGCTGACTGACATCACGTCCCACACCGAGAACGCCTTCGAAGGTCCCGGATTCATCCCACACCAGAACCAGACGCAGTTCCACGGGAATCTTGCGACCATCAGCGCGCATGCAATCGAACAGGAACAATTGAGTCGTGACCTCGCTGCGCAGGTCTGCCAGGGTTTCGGGCTTTTTCAACGCCTTACTGATCCGCTGCAGCAGCCCGTTGAAGCCGCTGAGCTGCTGAGGGTTGGCGATGATCGCTTTCCAGCCGTTCTGCAGGATCCACTCGGCGGTGTAACCCAGTACGGTGTGGACAGAAGGGCTGATGTAGTTGGCCCGCAATAATGGGTCGGTGGAGAAGATGACGTCGCTGATGCTCTCCGCCAGCATGCGGTAACGCTGTTCGCTCTCGCGCAGGGACTTACTGGCCTCCACTTGCTCGGTGATGTCTTTGGCGACGCCCACAATGCGCCGCACCTGACCGTCGTCATCCGCCGCCAGCGCCTGTTCGCGGATGTCGAGCAAGCGCCAGCCGTCATGCCGGTCACGAAAGCGCAGCTGACGATGAATCGTCTCGCCGCTGCAAGGCTCGCCATGGGTCCTGCGTAACTGCTCGTAGGCGCTGAGATCATCCGGGTGCAGCAAGAGCTCCCAGAAGTATTCGCCCATCTCCTCCAGCTCGGGCCGGCTGTAACCCAGCGTCTGGCCCAAGTGGTGGTTGCTGTAGATCATTCTGCGCGTGACCACATCCTGTACGTACAAATGGTCGGGAACGGTTCGCACCACATCCGACCAGAACCGCTCCCGCTCCTGCAGCGACAGCTCGGCCTGCTTGCGGTTAGTAAAATCACTGATGCTGAGGATGACGGCGTTGAAGTCTTCGGGCTGCTCGGGCAAACGCATGACCAGCCAGAGATGCTGGTCACTGCCCTGAGCGCCGGGTAGCAGGATTTCCAGCTCCAGTTGACGTTGCCCGTCGAGGACGGCCTGAAGGATCTGCAGACCAATGCCGTTTTTGAGGCGGGGGCAACCTTCGATGAGCTGTTGCCAGACATGCTGGGCCGACTCTGCGTGCAACAGTTGAGCGGCGACCTGATTGACTTCGGTGATGCGCAACTGCTGAAGCAGATCGCTGATTTGCTCAGGCTGGCGGGTCAGGCGCGCGTTCAGTTCTTCGCCGCTGTTCACGTGCAGGTGCTTCAGACAGGCCGGCAGACCTGAGAGGTCCAGCACACAGAGCGCGACGCCAGAGCCTTCAAAAATGTCTTTGTAGCGGCGACGGCTTTGATGCAACTGGAGTTGGCGGCGGCGCAGGCTGCGCAACGCGAACAACGGGATGATTGAACAGAGCAGGGCGAGCAGGCATTTGCCGATCAGCGGCAGCAGCAGAGTCTGGCGAGCTTTCTGCGGGTCGAACAGGCCACGCAGTTGCCAGTCGCTGTGGGTCAGCGGCTGCAAAAGGACGGTCTGCAGCTCACTGTCAGCGGACTCATCGGCGTCAGGCAGGCTTTTGTAAAGGGGGCGGTGACTGCTGATATCTTCCAGTCGCCAAGCGGGCTGGAAATCCAGGTTGCTCTGGTGGGACAGGGATTTCAGCATGTCGGGCTTGAGCCGTAGCGCCCAGTAGCGCTCGTTGCCGGTGCCGGTGCCGGTGCCGGTGCCCGGCTGCCGGATGAACAGGTAGAGCGTCGAGGCGCTCGAGTCGTTGGCATAAAAGTATGGGTGACCCTGGACGACCGAATGCATCTGGGTCAAAAAGCCGACGTCACGGGTATCGCCGTCGCTGTCAACAGCGACATTCCCGTCGCTGTCGAGCCAGACCAGGCTTTTCAGCGCCGGCATGGACTGACGCAGACTGGCCAGCACTGCCGCTGATTCGTCTGCAGATTGCGAAGCGTCGTGCGCCTCGTCGAGCACGTTCAGTGCCACCTGCGCGCTGAGGGCCATGTTCAGCCCCAACCGGTCGGCGAGCTGCACGCTGTAATCAATGCTGCGCTTGTGCTGACGCTCCTGAGACTGCTGGAACTGCTCGATCATCTGCCATAACAACAGCATCAACATCATCAGAACCAGGACCGCGAGCGCACCTCTGAGTACGCCTCTGAAAGGCACATTCGTTGCGCTATCGGATGGGCGCAGGGGTGAGATGGGTGTCGGTTTGAACAAACTGTGATCCTGACTACTGGACTGAATCAGCATGTGCGATACGCACTATAAGCCCGGTGCGCAAAAGGCGGCTAGCATGCCACCGAGCTATGGCAAAGTGCCAGCGCTATTGGGCCGGACGGTTTGCCCTGCTGCGTGCATTCGGGTAGCTTTGCGCCACGCGCGACGCGCCGGTTTCTGCACGGTGTGCTTGCATGCTTCAAAAGACTGCAAGCATTGCTCCAGCTTCAATACCGGTGCTCGGAAGTTTGTCCCCGCCGCGCCGCTTCGGCCTGATCAATTCAAGGCCCGGAATCGCGCTACGGCAAGCTGCGGCGCGAAGATAAACGCATTTTTTGCGACGCAGCACCAAGCTCGCTCCTTTATTCACCGTCTCATTCCAGGTTTTCATTCCATGGCTCAATACGTCTTTACCATGCATCGGCTGAGCAAAGTTGTTCCGCCGAAGCGGGAAATCCTGAAAAACATCTCCCTCTCGTTTTTCCCCGGCGCCAAGATCGGCGTCCTCGGCCTCAACGGTTCGGGTAAATCCACGCTGCTGAAAATCATGGCCGGTGTCGACACCGAGTTTGATGGTGAAGCGCGCCCGATGCCCGAGCTGAACATCGGCTATCTGCCCCAAGAGCCGCAGCTCGACCCGACCAAGACCGTACGTAAAGTGGTCGAAGAAGCGGTCAGCGTGATCAAGGACGCTCAAGCGCGTCTGGACGAAGTCTATGCCGCCTACGCGGAGCCGGACGCTGATTTCGACAAGCTGGCGGCCGAGCAGGCCAAGCTGGAGTCCATCCTGCAAGCCAGCGACGGCCACAACCTGGAGCGCCAGCTGGAAGTCGCCGCCGATGCGCTGCGTCTGCCGGCCTGGGATGCCAAGGTCGAACACCTGTCCGGTGGTGAGAAACGTCGCGTCGCGCTGTGCCGCCTGCTGCTGTCCGCTCCGGACATGCTGCTGCTCGACGAACCGACCAACCACCTGGACGCCGATTCTGTCGCCTGGCTCGAGCATTTCCTGCACGATTTCCCGGGCACCGTGGTGGCGATCACCCACGACCGGTACTTCCTCGACAACGTCGCTGGCTGGATTCTGGAACTCGACCGCGGTGCGGGCATTCCGTACGAAGGCAACTACTCCGGCTGGCTTGAAGCCAAGTCCGATCGTCTGGCGGCCGAATCGAAGCAGCAGTCGGCCCATGAAAAGGCCATGAAAGAAGAACTCGAGTGGGTCCGTAAAGGCGCCAAGGCGCGCCAGTCGAAATCCAAGGCCCGCCTGCAGCGCTTCGAAGAGCTCCAGTCCCAGGAATTCCAGAAGCGCAGCGAAACCAACGAGATCTACATCCCGGCTGGTCCGCGCCTGGGCGACAAGGTCATCGAGTTCAAGAACGTCACCAAGGGCTATGGCGATCGCGTGCTGATCGACAACCTGTCGTTCTCCATGCCTAAAGGCGCCATCGTCGGCGTGATCGGCGGTAACGGTGCCGGTAAGTCAACGCTGTTCCGCATGCTGATGGGCAAGGAGCAACCGGATTCCGGCTCCATCGAAGTCGGCGAAACCGTGCAACTGGCGTGCGTCGATCAAAGCCGCGACGACCTGGACGGCAGCAAAACCGTGTTCGCGCAGATTTCCGACGGCTCCGATCAGATCAAGATCGGCAACTACGAGATCCCTTCGCGCACCTATGTCGGCCGTTTCAACTTCAAAGGCGGCGATCAGCAGAAGTTCGTGAAGGACCTGTCTGGCGGTGAGCGCGGTCGTCTGCACCTGGCGCTGACGTTGAAGGAGGGTGGCAACGTCCTGCTGCTCGACGAACCGTCAAACGACCTCGACGTTGAAACCCTGCGTTCCCTCGAAGAAGCCCTGCTGGACTTCCCGGGCGCTGCCATTGTGATCTCTCACGATCGGTGGTTCCTTGACCGCGTTGCGACTCATATCCTCGCGTACGAAGATGACTCGCAAGCCGTGTTCTTCGAAGGCAACTACACCGAGTACGAAGCCGATCGCAAGAAACGCCTCGGCGACGCAGCCGCTCAGCCGCACCGCGTGCGTCACAAGAAGCTGGCCTGATTCAGGTTGGTTTTAAAAAAACGGAGCCTTCGGGCTCCGTTTTTTATGTCTGGCTTACTGCGGGTCGATGGGGTCAGTCGCCGGCCTCAATGTTTATGACCTCGATGACTGCGTCGCCGACCGGCCGCTGCCAGGTGACTTCGTCACCGACACTGGCGCCGAGCAACGCCTTGCCCAGCGGCGACGCCCAATTGATCAACTGACTGCCAGCATCGGCCTGATCCTCTCCGACCAGTTGCACGCGCTGCTCGACACTGTCCTCGTCGGCAAAGGTCACCCAACTGCCAATCTGAACCTTGTCCTCTGACGTGCTGCTGACCACGTGGGCGCTCTGCAGGCGCTGGTTGAAATAACGCAGGTCGCGTTCGATTTCGGCCATGCGCTGTTTGTCGGCGTCATCACCTTGGGCGTTCTGTTCGCTGTATTGCGCTTGCAGCTGCTCAACCTGAACGTGCAATTGATCAAAGCCGCGCTGGGTGACGTAGTTGATCTGGGCGCTGATCTGCCGTTCAACCGGCGGGTCGATTTGCGCGGCGGCGTTGTCTTCGTTGACGAAGGCGCGACTCATGGCGGGCTCCTGTTCATGGCTTGATCACATTGGGCCATAGTGAGTCCCCGATAGTTTCACGCGCTGTCCGCCGCGGCAGGCTTTCAATGAGAGCGGTAGGCTTTGGCGGCGTCCTGGGTTCGCTGACGGTCCCCATGCGGTCCCGGTCATTCCAGATGCTGTCGCGGCCCTGATCCTGGACATTGCTGTTGGCAAGTTGCGCCTGGCACTGGCGGAATCCGTCCGACCAGCCTTGCGCATACAGCGTGTCACGCAAATAGCGCGGCACGTCCTTTTTGAATTGCCCTTTCATGAGATCGATGGATTGCCGCCCGCTCCCGCAGCCATCCTGAAAACCGTCAGCGAATGCCGGTGGGTAACCTTCAGCCACTAACTGGTCGTGGGTAGACTGACATCCGGCGAAGACTACAACGCACCACAGCACAGCCCATCGCGCATTCATTTTGATTTCCTCACTGCTTGAGAAAAGTTTAGAAGCGCTTCTGTGAGTTATTGGTAAAAACGCTGTAGGAAATCCATTAACCGATGCCCGGTCACGCGCAATAAGTTCCGCCTTGTTTGCTTGGCGACGATAGATTGAAAAACATCCGGTAATTTTCCTCTGAGCGGGCCGTGCAGATTCAAGGTTGTTAAACTGTCGCGCTGCGCAAAACCGTTTAGGAAGATTGATGAACCTCAGAACGATTCTGATCCTCGGCGCGCTCAGCGCTTTTGGCCCATTGGCCATCGACTTTTACCTGCCAGGTTTCCCGGCCATCGCGTTGGCGTTCGGCACCGACGAGAAACACGTTCAGCTGACCTTGGCCTCTTATTTCCTCGGCCTGAGCATCGGCCAGCTTGCCTATGGCCCGATCGCCGATCGTTTCGGCCGTCGGATCCCGCTGTTGTTTGGCGTCGGCTTGTTCACCCTCGCATCCCTGGCGTGCGCCCTGGCGCCTTCACTGGAGTGGCTGATTGCTGCCCGCTTCGTACAAGCGTTGGGCGGATGTGCCGGCATGGTGCTGTCGCGGGCGATCGTCAGCGACAAATGCTCACCCGTCGACTCGGCCAAGGTGTTCTCGCAATTGATGCTGGTCATGGGCCTGGCGCCGATTCTGGCCCCCATGCTGGGCGGGTTGTTGGTCAACGTCGTGGGTTGGCAGGCCATCTTCCTGACCTTGACGGTATTCAGCGCACTCACCGCAGTGGCGGTATTCAGGGGCTTGCCGGAAAGCATGCCGGCCGGCCACCCGCGACTGCCGCTCTCGGGCGCGCTGGGTTCTTACTGGAACCTGCTGGGCGACCGGATCTTTCTGGGCCACGCGCTCACCGGCGGCATCGCGATGGCCGGGATGTTCTCCTACATTGCTGGCTCGCCTTTCGTTTTCATCAAGCTCTACGGCGTCCCGGCGGAACACTACGGCTGGTTGTTCGGCATCAACGCTGCCGGCTTCATCCTCATCGCCCAGGTGAACGCCCGACTCGTTGGCCGCTATGGTCCGGCGTGGTTGCTGTCGCGGACTGTCTGGATCTATCTCGCTGCCGCTCTCGTGCTCTTGACCATCGCCTCCCTGCACACCGAAAAGCTGTGGCCGCTGCTGATCCCGCTGTTCATCTATATCGCCAGCCTGGGCTGCATCATCCCTAACGCTTCAGCGTGCGCGATGAGCGGGCAGGGCAAACGCGCGGGCAGCGCGTCGGCCTTGTTGGGGTGTTTGCAATTCAGTGTCGCAGCGGGCGCTGCGGCACTGGTTGGCGTACTGCATGACGGAACAGCCGTGCCGATGGCGACCGTCATTACCTTGTGTGGTGTGCTGGCTGTGACGCTTGCCATGATCACTCGCCGGTCGCAGCAGAAGCGAGACGCGCAGACTCCCCACACGGATGTGCGTATTTAACCGACGTCGGCAACGTTAACGCGTTGCCGATTTTCACCGGGTTTAATGTGTGCCTGTACAAGCATGTTCAGCCTGTTGAAAAAGAGTGGGTTATATGAGGTTGTTTACTACTTCCGAATTGGAAACTTCTTACAGAGAATCACAACGCTTAAGGGAGTCGCGTGATTTATCCAGAGAAGTTCACTTCTGACATCCCCCGTCAGCAGATTATTTTCTTGAAGGGCTCAGGAGTTTCCGTTGTAGGCAATCGCCCTGGCGCTAAATTCGCGAACTGCCGTCATTCCCGCAAATGCCCGTCCTTTAAGGGGGGAGGGCGGCTATCCAGCTGAGTCTGTCCATCAAATGATATGCCGGATTATGCTGAACATTCGCCAAAACGGCCCACAAACAAAGGGCAAGCCCATGGACAAGTTGATCCGCCGATCGGCTGCAGGTCTTATACTAAGCGCCGCCATGGATCCGATTTAATTCTCATTTTTCTAACTGTATTGCGATGGCGCAGCTATCTGTATGGCCTGCAAGTTCAAGCAATCAGAGTTCGTATGAGGTGATTTAAATCAAGGTTCGTTTTCGCCTTAAACACCGATGATGGTCCACCACAGCAGCGGCCCGGCGCTTTCGACTGATTACGCCCGTGATCCCGCGCCAATGCACGCCTCGACCTGCGCACCGGCGCCGGTCCGCTTAGATAATGTTCAACAGGGAGTGAAGACATGGAATATGTACCTTGCATCAGCCAGATCGCTGCGTTGCTCGCCGACCCCAAACGCAGTGCGATCGTGTGGGCATTAATGGACGGAACATCGCGGGCGGCCAATGAAGTAGCTTCGCTGGTGGGTCTTTCCACTTCCTCCGCCGGTGCGCATCTGGCGCGCCTTGCCGCCGGGGGATTGCTGCGCCACGAAGTGCGTGCCCGCAAGCGCTACTTCAGGCTCGCTGCCCCGGAAGTCCGCACCGCCGTCCAGGCGCTGGTCAGTGCATCAATGGTCAGCGCGGATCTGATCAGCCGCAGCATGGCGCAACCGTTGCCCCCACTGCCGCTGTGTCGTGCCAGTGTCTGCGCGGATCACCTGGGTGGCGAAATGGGGGCCGAGCTGTATTTGAGGATGCTGGGCGCGGGCTGGATCGAACAATCCGAGCACCGTCTCGAAGTCACCAGTGTCGGTATTTCCCGCTTTGCCGAACGGGGGATTTTTATTCCCGCGCTGGCCCACAGACGACGCGAAGCCGTGTGTGCCTGTGTTGACTGCCATGAAAGCAGGCCGCACCTGGGCGGCGCCTTGGGGGCAGGGCTTTTGCAGTTGTTCATGCAGCTGGGTTGGCTGCGGACGACGGAAGAGGCCTCTACGTTGCAGGTCTCTTCCAATGGTCAGCGCGAAATCAGCAAGATCGCTTCGGCGGCGTGACGCCCTCGGAGGAAGCGCGGCGTGTGGCGCAGAACGTCGACACGCTTTTGCTCATCAAAGGAGGTGACTGATCAGGGCTTGATCAGGCGGGCGTCGAGGCTGTTTTGCGCCAGGCGCTTGGCCTGATCCTGGGTCATGCCCAGATGGGTGTGCAGCGCGTGGAAGTTCTCGGTCACGTAGCCCCCGAAGTACGCCGGATCATCGGAGTTGACGGTCACTTTCACGCCGCGCTCGAGCATGTCCAGAATGTTGTGCTGACCCATGTGATCGAAAACGCAGAGCTTGGTGTTGGACAACGGGCAGACCGTCAGGGGGATTTGCTCATCGATGATGCGCTGCATCAGGCGCTCGTCTTCGATGGCGCGCACGCCGTGATCGATACGCTGGATCTTCAGCAAATCCAGTGCTTCCCAGATGTACTCCGGCGGACCTTCTTCACCGGCATGGGCAACAGTCAGGAAGCCTTCACCGCGAGCGCGATCAAAGACGCGCTTGAACTTGCTCGGCGGATGGCCCATTTCCGAGCTGTCCAGGCCGACGGCGACGAAGGTATCGCGATAGGGCAGGGCCATATCGAGGGTTTTCTGCGCTTCGTCTTCGCTCAAATGGCGCAGGAAGCTGAGGATCAGGCCACTGCCGATGCCGAGTTTTTCCTTGCCGTCTTTCAAGGCGCCGGCAATGCCGTTAAGCACGACTTCAAAGGGAATGCCGCGATCGGTGTGGGTCTGAGGATCGAAGAACGGTTCGGTGTGAATGACGTTCTGCGCCTTGCAGCGCTCCAGGTAGGCCCAGGTCAGGTCGTAGAAATCCTGCTCGGTGCGCAGCACGTCGGCGCCGCGGTAATACAGGTCGAGAAACTCCTGCAGATTATTGAAGGCATAGGCCTTGCGCAGGGTTTCGACGTCTGCCCAGGGCAGGGCGATCTTGTTGCGCTCAGCCAGAGCGAACAACAGTTCCGGCTCCAGCGAGCCCTCCAGATGCAGGTGCAGTTCTGCCTTGGGCAGGGCGTTCAACCAGTCGTACATGGGCGTTGTCTCTTAAGGTGCAATGTCGGGCATTCTACAGAGTCAGGCGCGTGGGCTGAATAAAACCTGACCGGACGGTTCACACGGTACTTTGGCTTGCATCACCAACGGTTCAGGCGACGATACGCCGCAGTTGCCGGCGTTTATAGGCGACTGCCGGTCCTGAACACCGTCAGATTGAAGACAATTTGATGGGGCGGCGCGACGATGTGTCGCGACCCGCTGCTAACCTGTCTTGAAACCTTTGTTTACATCCACACTCTCAAGCGCTTCAGTAAACTTCACTTCATGGATGTGCGGCCAGGGTCGCAAGGGGCTAAAAGGCAGCGATGGGCACGATTCTAAAGCAGGAAAAGTTTCTTCTACTGGCGGTCATTGCGACCTTTTTCGCGTACTTCTACGAACATCAGTTGCTCAGCAATGGGAACACCATCGCGCTGATCGCGGGCATCGCCCTGGTGGGCTTCATCATATGCGCCTCGCTGCGCGTGGCTCACCATGCCGAGTTGCTGGCGGAAAAGGTTGGTGATCCCTACGGCACGATGATCCTGACCTTGTCGGCGGTGCTGGTTGAGGTCGTGATTCTGGCGATCATGATGAGCAACGAACCTTCACCCACGCTGGTGCGGGACACCATCTACTCGGCCGTAATGCTCGACATCAACGGGATTCTGGGTCTGGCCGCGTTGATGGGCGGGCTCAAGCACGGCGAACAGTCTTACAACGATGACTCCGCGCGGTCTTACAGCGTGATGATTCTGACTGCCATGGCGGTGTCGATGGTGGTGCCGGAATTCATTCCCGAAGGGAAGTGGAAGCTTTACTCGGCCTTCACCATCGGCGCAATGATTCTGCTTTATGCGCTGTTCCTGCGTATGCAGGTTGGGCCGCACAGTTACTTCTTCAGCTACAACTACCCGGACAAGAAGCGCCGCAAGGGTGAGGCCGAAGAAGCGCACGAGCCAGTCAACCTGACGCGTTCGATCGCCACGCTGGTTTTCGGCGTGGTGGTGATTGGCGCGTTGGCCGAGGTCATGTCGAAAACCGTCGATCTGGGTCTGGAAGGCAGCGGCGCGCCGCCTGTCATGACGGCGATTCTGGTGGCGGCGATCTCGGCAGCGCCGGAAATCCTGACCGCCTTGCGAGCCGCGCTGGCCAACCGCATGCAGTCAGTGGTCAACATTGCGCTGGGGGCCTCGCTGTCGACGGTGATCCTGACCGTTCCGGTCATGGAAGGCATGGCGCTCTACAGCGGTCAGGCGTTCCAGATGGCGATGACGCCGGTGCAGACAGTGATGATCTTCGTCACCTTGCTGGTCTGCGCCATCAACCTCAACGACGGCGAAACCAACGCCATCGAAGGCATGACGCATTTTGTGCTGTTTGCCACCTTCATCATGCTGTCTTTGATGGGGCTGTAGACCGGTTTTGGCTTGAGGGCAGCAGTGGGGAGTCAGCAGTTTCACTTCCCCACCGCTGCAGCAGCGCATCACCCCCTGATCAATTCCGCAGCGGCCTGCCGATGGTCTGCGATCAATCCCTTCAGATCCAGCCCTTCTACCTGACCATCAATCACTCGCCATTTGCCGCCGATCATCACCCGATCTGCGCGATCGGCCCCGCACAGCAACAGCGCCGAGAGCGGATCGTGGCTGCCAGAGAAGCGCAACTCGTCCAGCTTGAACAGCGCCAGATCAGCCTGTTTGCCCACGGCCAACTCGCCAATGTCCTGCCGGCCCAACAATTGCGCCGAGCCCTTGGTCGCCCAGCCCAATGCCAGTTCCGGCGTGATCTTTTCCGCCCCGTAACGCAAGCGCTGCAGGTAAAGCGCCTGCTTGGCCTCAAGCATCATGTTCGAGGCGTCGTTTGACGCAGATCCATCGACGCCCAGACCGATTGTCGCGCCCGCCGCAAGCAGGTTCAGCGTGGGGCAGATGCCTGACGCAAGGCGCATGTTCGAACTCGGGCAATGACAGACCCCGGTGCCCGCCTGGCCGAGGCGCGTGATCTCTTCACTGTTGAAGTGAATCCCGTGCGCCAGCCAGGTACGAGGGCCAAGCCACCCGACGCTGTCCAGGTAATCCAGTGTGCGCAGGCCGAAGCGCTGCAGGCAGAAATCCTCTTCATCCAGGGTTTCGGCCAGATGCGTGTGCAGGCGCACGTCGTGCTTCTCCGCCAGCGCCGCGCTTTCAGCCATGATCTCGGTTGTCACGGAAAACGGCGAACACGGTGCTAACGCAATCTGGACTTGCGCGCCGTCACCCCGCTCGTGGTAGGTCTCGATCAACCGCACGCTGTCATCGAGAATCACCTGGCCCTGCTGGACGGTTTGTTGGGGTGGCAGGCCTCCGTCTGCCTCGCCCAGGGTCATCGAACCCCGCGTCAGCATCGCGCGCATCCCCAGTTCGCGGACGCTTTCTACCTGGACATCGATGGCGTCTTCCAGACCCTGCGGAAACAAATAATGGTGGTCGGCGGCGGTGGTGCAGCCCGACAGCAGCAACTCGGTCAGGGCGACCTTGCTGGCCAGTGCGAGTTTTTCCGGCGTTAATCGCGCCCACACCGGGTACAGGGTTTTCAGCCAGGGGAATAACGGCTGATTGACCACCGGGCCCCAGGCGCGAGTCAGCGTTTGATAAAAGTGGTGGTGAGTGTTGATCAGGCCGGGCAGCAGCACATGCTCCCGTGCATCGAATACGTGATCGCAAGGCTGTGCAGGCTGTTGCCCGAGCGGGAGCATCTCCACGATAACCCCGCCTTCGACCACCAGGCCGCCGCGAGCATCGAGTTCATTGGCCGTGAAAACGGCGAGGGGGTTTTTCAACCAGGTACGGATCGCGGGCATTGGCCGGCTCCTCTGAAAGTGGGTTCAGGTCGCCAGCTCAGTGTTGCCCTGTCTGCTGATCCAGGGTCGCCGCAGCATCGAACGTGCTGCGAGGCGAGGGCGGATTCTAGAATGGTGTGGCGGGCGCGGGCAAGTCACGTCAGCTCATGCTGCCGCGACTTGCATCGCAATCACCAGGGAATCGTCTCACCCTTATAGTTCACGAAGTGATGACCGCCTTTCCCTGCAAACCGCTCAAGCTGCTCGACAATCCCACGCACGCTGGTCTCGACGTCGATATCCGCGCCTTCGCCACCCATCGCCGTACGGACCCAGCCCGGGTGCATCGATACCACGGTGGGCTTGCTATCGGCCAATTGCGTCACGAACGTGTGGGTCATTGAGTTCAGCGCGGCTTTGCTTGCTTTGTACAGCGCCATCTCTGGCGCGTCCGGCATGGTGACGCTACCGAGCACCGAGCTCATGAACGCAATCACGCCGGTCTCGGGACGGATCTGGTCGACGAAGCGTTTGGCGAGGCGGATGGGCGCGACGGCGTTGGTGAGAAACAGCTGACCCAGTTCGCCGGCAGTGGCGTCGGTGGGGTTGGGATGCATCGGACCCATCACGCCGGCGTTGACGAACAGCAGGTCATACCTCTGGCCCTTGAGGTTATGAGTCAGCACTTCGAGGGAAGACGGCTCGTCGATGTCCAGTGTCTGCAACTGAACATTCGGCAGTGCCTTGATCTCGTCGGCCTTTTGAGCGTCGCGGACGGTGGCAGTGACTTCCCAGCCCAGTTCCGTCAGACGTTTCACCAGTCCGAGGCCGAGGCCGCGTGACGCTCCGATGATCAGGGCTGTTTTAGGGGTGGACATTGAAATGACTCCTTTACAGGCAAACAAAAAATTTAGCTCAATCCATGGACAGCACGGCGCGACGGGAATTTTGTTTCTTGAAGCGCCGTGTTGCCGCGAGGCGCACACGTTAGCGCCAGAGGATGACAAAGGCTCGCGACATATGTGAGTGGACGTTTCCCACAGGAAGCTCAGGGGGCAGGATGGCGCACGCTCGTGCCTGCTGGCGGTATGTCTGTATAAAAAATATCCAATTCCGCCAATGCGTGCTGTACCCGGCAGTCGGCGAAGGCTTGCACGGGTTATCCACAGTTTGCTCCACAGGTAATGTGAGCAACTGTGGAGTAGCGACACAGTCCGCTCGAATCGGGGGTTGCATTGGCATAACTGGCGTTAACATCCTGTTTTACGACAGGTTTTACTCACAGGGCACTGTTTTGGCTAAAAAGTGATCAAGCTCCGCCAAGTCATATGGATCAAGGGCTGCGGCGGTGTGTGCTCAGCTTGTCCACAGCCGGATGCACAGTAGATGTGGGCAAATCCACTGGCGATTACGGTCGTCGCGTCTCATTGCAGGACCGGCTTTAGCCGGGAAGGCGTCGATGGGTCCGTGGATCGGTTACTGCGGCCGCTGCAACACGATCCGACCGCGACTGATGTCGGACAATTGGCGCTGAAGCGTTTCGATCTGCTCGGGCCCCAGGGCGATTGAGAGCGTGACGCCGTTTGCGTTGAAGCGCTCATCCTCCACAAGCCCGTTGAGTTCAGCCACTCGCAGCTTTATCAGCACCAGTTCACTGAAGCTGCAATCGAATTGCAACGACACTCGGTTGATCAACGGCACCCGATCAGCCTGCTGCAGGCATTTATTGGCGCCTCCACCATAGGCCCTCGCGAGCCCGCCGGTGCCCAGTTGAATCCCGCCGTACCAGCGGATGACCAGCACTACGACCTGATCGAAATCCTGAGCATCAATGGCCGCGAGTATCGGCCGCCCAGCCGTGCCGCCCGGTTCTCCATCGTCGTTGCTGCGGTACTGCGCGCCCAGCTTCCAGGCCCAGCAATTGTGCGTGGCGTCGAGATCACTGTGCTCCTCGATGAACGCTTGAGCATCGGCAGCCGTGTCGATGGGGGCGGCGAGGGTAATGAATCGGCTCTTGCGAATCTCTTCGCGAAACTCGCAGGGGCCGGTGAGCGTAAAAGGCATCGTAGTTCCAGACTGCGCTTGGGTTTTCAGGGTTATAAAGCAGGCGTGAGTCCGCAGCCTTTGAGGATAATGCGGATCAAGTTATCCCCAGCGGCCTCCATGTCTTGCTTGGTCAGCTTCGAACGGCCGGTGACCTGGCAAATCTGCGTGGCGAAGTCAGCGTAATGCTGAGTGCTGCCCCACAGCAGGAAAATCAGATGCACCGGATCGACCGGATCCATCTTCCCGTCGTCGATCCAGGCCTGGAAAACGGCGGCACGCCCCTGGAACCATTCGCGGTAGTCCTGGCTGAAATACTGGCTCAGGCACTCGCCGCCACTGATGATCTCCATCGCGAATATGCGCGAAGCCTGTGGCTGGCGTCGTGAGAACTCCATCTTGACGCGTATGTAATGCGTCAGCGCCTGTGCCGGATCGTCGTCTGCGCTCAAGTTGTTAAAGGTGCTGTCCCACAACTCGATGATGTTGCTCAGCACCGCGATGTACAGACCCAGCTTGTTGGTGAAGTAATAGTGCAAGTTGGCTTTGGGCAAACCGGCATTCTGCGCGATGGTGTTCATGCTGGTGCCCTTGAAGCCATGCCGAGCGAACTCGTCCTCGGCAGCCTTGAGGATCGCTTCTTCGTTCTTCTGCCGAATGCGGCTGGCCGGTTTGGTGGCGCTGGGGCTGTGAGCGGGGACTTCGAGGGTCATGTGCGGTTCCAGACGGATCATTTGGGTGCGACGCGGTGAACACATAGCGCACCCGCGATCATCCGACAAGCGTGACCTTGTAAATCAGTGCTCAAAGGATTCCGTTGCCTGGTTGTTGGCTTCACTCGAGGTCTTGGCCTCCGGAAGTAACAGGCACATCACGATGGCCGTCAGACCGCCGCTGGTGATTGCCGAGTCAAACAGGCTCTGCACCCATTGCGGCAAATGATGCAGCAGCGTCGGCTGCGCCGCGATACCCAGCCCTACACCGAACGAGGTGGCGATGATCAACATGCTGCGGCGATCCAGCGGCGCTTGAGCAAGGATCCGGACGCCCGCCGCCGCGACGCTGCCGAACATCACCAATGTTGCGCCGCCAAGCACCGGTTTCGGAATCTGCTGAAGAATCGCACCGATCACCGGAAACAGTCCAAGCAGAAAAAGGATCGCTCCTATATAGAGGCCGACATAGCGGCTGGCCACGCCGGTGAGCTGAATCACCCCGTTATTCTGCGCAAAGGTGGTATTCGGGAATGCGCTGAAAGTCGCCGCGATCATGCAACTGACACCGTCGCCCAATACGCCGCCCTTCAGTCGGGCAATGTAGCTTTGGCCCTTGATGGGTTCGCGGGAGAGCATGCAGTTGGCGGTGAGGTCGCCGACGGTTTCGATACTGCTGATCAGATAAATAAGCGCCACCGGTAGGAACGCGGCCCAGTCGAAGCTGAATCCGAACCGAAAGGGCACGGGAATGCTGACCAGCGCAACATCGGCGATGGAGTGAGGTACGAGCTTGCCGCTGAACCACGCTGCAATGCTGCCGACCGCGAGCCCGATAATAATGGCCGACAGCCGCAACCAGGGCGCGCTTGAACGGTTGAGCACGACGATCACTGCCAGCACAAAAACGCCAAGGGCCAGATTCACCGGCTCGCCGAAGTCCGGAGCGTTGAAGCCGCCTCCCAGATCAGTCACGCCGACCTTGATCAGACTGACGCCGATCAGCGTGATGACGATACCGGTGACCAGCGGTGTGATCACCCGACGCAATTGGCCGATGAAACGGCTCAGCACAATCTGCACGACGGCGCCGAAGAAACATACCCCGAACACCATGGCCATGATGTCTTCCGGGCTGCCACCGCGCTGCTTGACCATGAAACCTGCCGACAGCACCGCACCGAGAAATGCGAAGCTGGTGCCTTGCAGGCAAATCATGCCGGCGCCGATACCGAACGGTCGGCGCGCCTGAATGAACGTGCCCACACCCGAGACCATCAGCGCCATGCTGATCAGATAAGGCATGTAAGCACCGAGCCCGAGCGCCGATCCGATAATCAGTGGCGGCGTGATAATGCCCACGAATGCGGCGAGGACATGCTGGATTGCAGCCAGGACCGCGGGCCCGGGGTGCGGTCGGTCGTTGAGGCCATAGATGAGGTCGTTATTGTCTGGCGCTTCAGGCTGCATGCTGGCTCTCGATGTTTGTGTGGGGCTTCGACATCCAGCGTTACTGCAAAAACCTGTCCAATTGATCAGTTACCTGTTCACCGATTTGCTGTACATGCCCGTGTATCAAGGGCTGGGCAGCCGGTTGACTGCGTGTTATTGAGGCGCCGACGTACTGAGCCGGCTTCATCGTGTGGCAGCCAGACTCTCCAGAAAACTTTCCAGCACCAAATGGGGGCGGCGGCCTTTGCGTGTGACGGTCACAAGGCTGAGGTCGTAAAACCGCGCTTTGGGCTTCAGCGCACGCAGCCGACCTTGTTGCACCCAAAGGCTGGCGTAGTGGTCGGGCAGATAACCGATGTAACGCCCGGTCAGAATCAGAAACGCCATGCCTTCCCGATCCGACGCGCTCGCGGTGCACTTCAGCGCCTGATATTGGGCCTGGATTTCACTCGGCAGACGAAACGTCGGCGCAATGGTTTCCTGTGCGGACAGTCGATCGTCGTCAAGCAGCGCATCGTCTACGTAAAACAAGGGATGCCCGACCGCGCAATACAGCAGCGAACGTTCGCTATACAGCGGCTGATATTCCAGGCCTGACAAGGCGCTGGCCTGGGGTACGACGCCAACATGCAAGCTGCCGTCGAGCACCCCTTGCTCGACTTCGTTGGGCGCGATCATGCGGATATTGATGTGCACGTCCGGGCCACGTTCTTTCAGCTGGGAAAGCGCGTGGGTGATGCGCATGTGGGGGAGTGTGACCAGATTGTCCGTTAGCCCGATGTTCAATTCGCCGCGCAGATGTCGGTGAAGACCGTTCACCTCCGTACGAAAACTCTCAAGTGCGCTCAATAGCTGCAGTGATGACTGATAAACCTCTCGGCCTTCCTCCGTCAGGGAAAACCCGGCACGGCCTCGTTGGCAAAGGCGTAATCCCAGGCGCTGTTCGAGATCACTCATCTGCTGACTGATGGCAGATCGGCCAATACCCAGCGCGCTTTCCGCTGCCGAGAAGCCGCCGGACTCTACTACGCTGCGAAAGATGCGCAGCAGACGGATGTCAAAATCGCTGACTTGCGCCAGCGGGTCGTTGCGGCGGGTGCTCATAGTTTAGTGGCCGGTGAACTGAGGATCGTAAAAGCAGGGTTTTCCAGACTTTATGCCCGTGACACTTTAGCTGCAACCGGCTTGCACCTGCCCGCACTTCAATGGGGAAGTCAGGCCCCCCACGACCAGTGAGGTTAATTCCGATGAATATGCCCGAATCGTCCGACATGTCTCTGGCGAGCCAACTCAAACTTGACGCCCACTGGATGCCCTACACGGCGAACCGAAACTTCCATCGCGATCCACGTCTGATCGTCGCCGCCGAGGGGAGCTATCTCACGGACGACAAAGGCCGCAAAATTTATGACGGTCTGTCGGGGCTGTGGACCTGTGGGGCAGGGCACACCCGCAAGGAGATTCAGGAAGCGGTTTCCCGGCAGCTAGGTACGCTGGACTACTCGCCGGGATTCCAATTCGGACACCCGCTGTCCTTCCAGCTGGCTGAAAAGATCACCGATCTGACACCCGGCAAGTTGAATCACGTCTTCTATACCGACTCCGGATCGGAGTGCGCTGACACTGCCGTCAAGATGGTGCGCGCTTACTGGCGCTTGAAAGGCCAGGCGACCAAAACCAAGATGATCGGCCGTGCCCGTGGCTATCACGGCGTGAACATCGCGGGCACCAGCCTGGGTGGCGTCAACGGCAACCGCAAGATGTTCGGGCAATTGATGGACGTCGATCATCTGCCTCATACACTGCTTGCCAGCAACGCCTATTCACGTGGCATGCCGGAGCAGGGCGGCGTTGCGCTGGCGGATGAGATGCTCAAGCTGATCGAGCTGCACGACGCTTCGAACATTGCAGCGGTGATCGTTGAGCCCATGGCGGGCTCTGCGGGCGTGATTGTTCCGCCGCGGGGGTATCTCAAGCGTCTGCGTGAAATCTGTGATCAGCACAATATTCTGCTGATTTTCGACGAGGTGATTACTGGCTTCGGGCGCACCGGTTCGATGTTCGGCGCCGACAGCTTCGGCGTGACGCCGGACTTGATGTGTATCGCCAAGCAGATCACCAACGGTGCGATCCCCATGGGAGCAGTCATTGCGAGCACCGAGATCTACCAGACGTTCATGAACCAGCCGACGCCCGAGTACGCCGTGGAGTTTCCCCATGGCTATACCTATTCAGCTCATCCGGTTGCCTGCGCTGCCGGGCTTGCCGCCTTGGAGATCATTCAGCGCGAGAGCCTGGTGCAGCAAGTGGCCGAAACCGCACCCCATTTCGAAAACTCGTTGCACGGCCTCAAGGGCAGCAAAAACGTCGTCGACATCCGTAACTATGGGCTTGCAGGCGCTATTCAGATTGCACCGCGCGACGGCGATGCCATTGTGCGTCCCTTCGAGACCGCGATGAAGCTGTGGAAGGCCGGTTTCTACGTGCGCTTCGGCGGTGACACCCTGCAATTTGGCCCGACTTTCAACAGCAAGCCGGACGACCTCGACCGCATGTTTGACGCAGTTGGTCAGGCCCTGAATCAAATCGACTGATCCCCTTTGCAGGCTCACAGGCGCCACTTCGGTAGCGCCTGCGGGCTGATATTTTCCGGAGTTATGCATGAGCACCATTCAACACCTGATACATGGCAAGCTGATCAGCGAAAACGGCCGCAGCGCCGATGTGTTCAACCCGTCGACTGGCCAGGCCATTCGCACGGTGCCACTCGCCAGTCGCGAAACCGTGCAACAGGCGATCGACTCGGCCAAAGCGGCCTTCCCTGCATGGCGCAACACCCCTCCTGCCAAACGCGCGCAGGTGATGTTCCGCTTCAAGCAGCTCTTGGAGCAGAACGAGGCACGTATTGCCCGACTGATCAGCGAAGAGCACGGCAAGACCCTCGAAGACGCGGCGGGAGAACTCAAACGCGGTATCGAGAATGTCGAATACGCGAGTGCGGCGCCTGAGATCCTCAAGGGCGAGTACAGCCGCAACGTCGGCCCGAACATTGATGCATGGTCTGACTTTCAGCCGCTTGGCGTAGTGGCGGGCATCACCCCGTTCAACTTTCCCGCGATGGTTCCGCTTTGGATGTACCCGTTGGCGATCGCCTGCGGCAACTGTTTCATCCTCAAACCGTCCGAGCGCGATCCGAGCTCAACGTTGCTGATCGCTGAGTTGCTGCATGAGGCCGGATTGCCGAAGGGTGTACTCAATGTCGTGCACGGCGACAAGGTGGCGGTTGATGCGCTGATCGAAGCCCCTGAAGTCAAAGCGCTGAGCTTTGTGGGGTCTACACCGATTGCCGAGTACATCTATAAAGAAGCCACCGCACGCGGCAAGCGGGTTCAAGCACTGGGCGGCGCGAAGAACCACGCCGTGCTGATGCCCGACGCAGACCTGGATAACGCCGTGAGCGCTTTGATGGGCGCGGCCTATGGCTCGTGCGGCGAGCGCTGCATGGCGATTTCGGTTGCAGTGTGCGTGGGTGACCAGGTAGCCGACGCATTGGTTGCCAAGCTAGTGCCGCAAATCAATGGATTGAAGATCGGCGCCGGGACTTCCAACGGCCTTGATATGGGCCCCCTGGTCACGGGGCAGCATCGTGACAAGGTCAGCAGCTATATAGAAGACGGCGTGGGTGCAGGTGCGAAGCTTGTGGTAGATGGTCGTGGGCTCACGGTCCCCGGACATGAAGATGGATTCTTTCTGGGTGGCTG
The DNA here is from genome assembly GCF_046540455.1 of Pseudomonas sp. W5-36. Classification (NCBI taxonomy): domain Bacteria; kingdom Pseudomonadati; phylum Pseudomonadota; class Gammaproteobacteria; order Pseudomonadales; family Pseudomonadaceae; genus Pseudomonas; species Pseudomonas sp. W5-36. The sequence goes on from NZ_JAXCIQ010000028.1 coordinate 63,129, forward strand.
CCTGTTCGACCATGTCACCGCCGAGATGCGTATCTATAAAGAAGAGATATTCGGGCCGGTGCTGTGCATTGTGCGTGTGAACAGTCTTGAACATGCGATGCAGTTGATTAACGACCATGAATACGGCAATGGCACCTGCATTTTCACCCGCGATGGTGAGGCGGCTCGCTTGTTCTGCGATGAGATCGAGGTGGGTATGGTTGGGGTGAACGTTCCGCTGCCTGTGCCTGTCGCTTATCACAGCTTTGGTGGATGGAAACGTTCACTGTTTGGTGACTTGCATGCCTATGGCCCGGATGGCGTTCGTTTCTATACCCGCCGCAAAGCCATCACACAGCGGTGGCCGCAGCGCGCCAGTCACGAGGCATCGCAGTTCGCATTCCCTAGTCTTTAAAGCTTTGGGGAGGGCAAGTTGCCAAACTTGCCCTCCCAGCAGCTATTTTTTGACTGATATGACAGTTTCATTAAATTAGGGGTTGACGCCCCTCTGGATCTGTCTATAATTCGCCCCACTTCCGGCGCAGACGAAACGGAAAACTCCTTGATAATCAAAGAGTTGGACGAAGTAAGCAGCGGGGAGTGCTTCG
>NZ_JAXCIQ010000029.1:0-62724 GCF_046540455.1 Pseudomonas sp. W5-36
TTGATCGTATGCTTTTTCATGGGCTCGCCCTCGCTGTCGTTGGCTTCTTAAGAATGCCACCGTGGCGCTACTGACGCCTCGGCTTGGGCGAGTCCATCCAATTACGAGGGTACGTGGTGGCTTTGTGGGACTGGTTCTAGCAGGTCCCACAGTGAATACGCGGTGTCTTTGTGGGACTGGCTTTAGCCGGGAAGACGTCGGTTTGAACGACACCACTTCTCCGGTGTGCCCCCGACCTGAACACCATCAATTCTGCGGTATGGCCGCCGGCGCTTTCCCGGGTGAAGCCGGTCCTACCGGATACGCGATCCCACTTAATGCGTCATGCCGTGATCATGGCTCATGTCCATCGCGGCGCGGGCCGGGGCGCTTACGTTCAGCACTTCTGTCTCGCCTTTGGCGTTTTTCACGGTCAGGGTCAGCGGGACCTGATCGCCCTCTTTGATCTGGCCGTTCAGGCCCATGAGCATCACGTGGTAGCCATCCGGGTCCAGCGCCACGGTCTTGCCTGCCGGCAGCGGCACGGCGTCGACCGGGCCCATGCGCATGACGTCGTTGGTCATGCTCATCTCGTGGATCTGCACGTCTTTGGCCACTGGCGAGGTGACGCTGAGCAGCGTGCTGTCGGTGTCCGCGGTGATGCGCATGAACGCGCCTGACGAAGCCTGCCCGGCCACCGTCGCACGCACCCACGGATCCTCCACCCGCGTCTGGGCAACCGCACTCAGACTGACCCCGGCCAACAGGGCGACCCCCAACGTGCGCGAAACCAACGAGCGTGAGACAGCAGCAAACACAGTATTCATCAGCAGACTTCCATGACAGTGAGCAGGTCTTCCGCGCATTGCTTGGCGGAAAGCGAGGGTGACAGCCCCAGGCGCAGGTTGCCCCGGGAGTCGAAAACGAAGCTGGTGGCGGTATGGGACATCGTGTAGGTGTTGCCCGCCGGGACCTTTTCGTAGAACACGCCGAATTCTTTGGCGACGTGGGCGGTTTCTTCCAGGGTGCCGCGCAGGGCGACAAACGTCGGATCGAACTGTTTGACGTAGGCGTCGAGGATGTGCGGTGTGTCGCGCTCGGGGTCGACGGTGATGAAGATCACCTGCAGCGTCTTGCCGTCCTCGCCCATCATCTTTCTGATCTGCGCAGCACGGGCCAGCGCGGTCGGGCACACCGCCGGGCATTGGGTGAAACCGAAAAATACCATCGGCATCAACCCGCGATAACTCGACAGGGTTTTGACCTCACCGTCGGTGTCGGTCAGCTTGAACGTGCGGCCCATGATCTTGTTGCTCAGATCTTTGCCGTACTTGAAATCCAGCGCAGTGGTCGAACCGTCACAGCCGGCCAGCAGGCCCAGCCCCAACAGGCCCATGCCGGTGACCACCTGACGGCGGGTTAGAAACTCATTCATCTGGCGAACTCTCGAAAGCAGCGGCTGGCGCCAACGCCAACCCTTTTTTCGTCCACCTCGCGGCACCGCAGGCGTTATTGGCAGCCGCACTGCAGCGGCGAGGGACGAAGCGAAAAAAACAGGTGCCCGACAGTGTCGCGCAAAACCGGGCCGAATGCGTTACAAGCGGATTTTACCGACACCCCTCAACGGCGCTGCATGCCTTGACGCCCATGGGTTGAGAAACGCTCGCTGCGACAAAACCGCGCACCCGTTCACAAAACAGGGATCAGCGCGCTGGCGAAGCCGCCCGGCCGAACGCACGTGGCCCGGCTGGCCGAAGAAATGTTTGAACCCCTCCCCGCCTGCGCTGCCGAATTTCATCAGCAGGCCGCGCAACGGGCCAGGCAAACAGCCCGCGCAACTCGCGTCGGCGTCAACGGGACGGAGACAGTCATGCGGGACGATGCACAAGGACTTGAATCACTGCTGGCGGATTTCGCCCACCGTCACAACCCCCACGTGCCGGACGCACCCCTGCGTCACGCCATGCAACGCTGCCTCGACAGCGGGCTCGATCAATTGCCGTTGCCCGGCAGCGGTCGCACCCTCGAACGCTGGCGCCAATTGGCGACGGTGGCGGGCGTCGATCTGGCGCTGCTCAAACTCTACGAAGGCCACACCGACGCCCTCGCCATTCTTCATGAATTGAGCGCTGATGAACTTAATTCAGCGCCTTTCGATGCACCCGGCATCTGGGGCGTATGGGCCGCTGAACCGCCCGACGCCAGGGTAGGCGTCAGCCAACGCCATGGCGACAAGGTGCGCCTCCACGGCCGCAAGGCCTGGTGCTCTGGCGCACAACAGCTGGATTACGCCCTGCTCACCGCATGGGCCAGCGATGAAACGCCGCAGCTGGTAGCCGTTGATTTGAAGCAGTCCGGCGTGCGCTTCAACAGCGACACCTGGCAGGCCGTAGGCATGGCGGGCACCGCCAGCGGCGACGTGCACTTCGACGACGCTGTCGGCATTTGCGTGGGCAACAGTGGCGACTACCTTTCCCGGCCAGGATTCTGGCAAGGCGGCGCCGGTATCGCCGCGGCCTGGTATGGCGCGGCGGTAGCGCTGGCGAAGACCTTGCGCGCGCACCGACACAACGGACGGCCGGAACCCCATGCTGACGCTCATCTGGGCAGCGTGGATGCGGCGCTGTGCGGCGCGGCGGCGGCCTTGCGCGAATGCGCCTCATGGATCGACGCACATCCGCAGCACGACGCGAGCCTGCCGGTGCAGCGCCTGCGGGCCCAGGTCGAGCTGGCGGTCGAACAGGTTTGCCGGCACGTCGGGCGGGCGCTGGGCGCAACGCCATTCTGCCGCGATCCGCACTTTGCCCGGCTGGCCGCCGACCTGCAGGTGTTTATCCGACAAAGCCACGCCGAACGCGACCTGGCGCATCTGGGCCAGCGAGTCGCCTCGGGCGAAAACGAGGATTGGTCACTATGAACGAAGCGCAGCCTTTCGGCGTCACCGGCACCCCGTTGAGCGCCTGGCAGAACAGCGTGGCGTTGCGCGGTGTGCGCCCGATCACCCTGGAGGAACTGATTCCACCTGGCGCACGCCTGATCGTGCTCGCGCCGCATCCCGACGACGAAGTGCTGACCTGCGGCGGTGTGCTCGCGGCGATGGCTCAACGGCAGCACGATGTGCAACTGGTGGCTGTCACCGACGGCGAAGGCAGTCATCCGCACTCTCCCCTGTGGCCGGTACAGCGCCTGCGAACCGAGCGGCGCCGGGAAAGCGAACAGGCCGTCGCGCACCTGGGCCTCGACGTGTCGAGGCTGTCCTGGCAACGGCTCGGCATGGGCGATGGTCAAGTTGCCGGGCATGCCGAGTCGTTGATTGCCCTGCTCAGCGAAGACCTGCGTCCCTCGGATGTGTTGTTGACCACCTGGCGCCACGACGGCCACTGCGACCACGAAGCCGTCGGCCATTGCGCGGCCCAGGCGGTGGCCAACAGTGGCGCGACGCTGGTGGAGATGCCGGTGTGGGCCTGGCATTGGGCTGAACCGAACGACCCGCGCATCCCTTGGGAACAGGCCCGTAAATTCTGGCTCAGCGAGGAGCAACTGCGGCGCAAGCGCGAGGCCATCGGGGCGCATTTGAGCCAGCTGGAAAACGACCCGAGCACCGGCGCTCCTCCGGTGTTGACCCCTCAGACGCTTGAGCGTCTGCTGCAACCCTTCGAACTGGTGTTTCTGTGAGCATGACAGGTGAGTATTTTGAGACATTGTTCGCCAACAGCGACGACCCCTGGGCCTTCCGTACGCGCTGGTACGAACACCGCAAACGCGACCTGACCCTCGCCGCTCTGCCGCGCCAGCGCTATGGGCGCATCTTCGAGCCGGGATGCGCCAATGGCGAACTGAGCCTGCGCCTGGCCGAACGCTGCGACGCGCTGCTGTGCATGGACCTCAGCCCCCGGGCCGTCACTCTGGCCCGAGACCGCTTGAGCGAACATGCCCATGTTCAGGTGCTGGAAGGCTGTTTGCCTCAGGACTGGCCGGCGGGAGAATTCGATCTGGTGGTGATCAGCGAATGGGCCTATTACCTGACGCCGGATGCCTTCGGCGAGATCATCGAGCGCATTCGCGAAAGCCTGACGCCGGAGGGTGCGGTGCTGGCATGCCACTGGCTGCACCCCATCGAAGGCTGCCCGATGGAGGGCCGCGAGGTGCACCAGGTCCTGGCGCGGCACCTGGCCATGGAACGCACGCTGCATCACGCCGAGCGGGATTTCCTGCTGGAAATGTGGAGCAAGGACTCAGGCGGGATCGACCTCAACGAGGCCGTTCGCTGATCGCTGATCGCTGATCGCTGATCGCTGGATTAGACGAGCCGCGGGCCGATGAAGGCTTGCGCGCCTGACTCGCCCAACAGTCCGTTGACGAATAGCCGGGCCTGGCGGGTCAACTGATCGATGTGGCGATCGCGCTGTTTCTCCGCATCGGTCATGGCGCGCTTGCCGTGCTGCTTCAACAGATAGCTGTGGATCTGCCGCACTTCCAGCGAGTTGTAGATCGGCGCAATGTCCAGCACGGCCAACAAGCCCTCGGTCTGCCGCTCACGGGTGTTCATCACCACCTGCGGCCCGCGCGCACCCAACACCTGAAAACCCAGCGCCTCGAACACCGCAACTTTGGAGACGAAGCACGCCAGCTCCGCATGGGGATAGCGTTCGGTCATCTTTGTCAGCATGGCCCGCGCCACGCCCTGACGACGGCGTACCGTTTGCACCGCCATGTACGCCACGGCGCACGCCTGCGGGTCCTGTTGAACCGGCAAATAGAGTAAAAAGCCGATGACGATCGACGGATCCTCGGCGTCCAGCGCCACGATCAATTCCACCGCAATCCCCCGCGAGCCATCCATCGCCTGCACGTACTGATGCACTTCATGGCCGACGCCGTATTGGTACAGCGGGTACAACGGATTGCTCGGGGCGATGGCGACCATGCTGAGGTCGGTGACGTAGTCGATCACCATTTGCATGATCTGGCTCTTGATCGATTCCGGGGGCGTGGCATCGAGACGCATGACGGTAAACGTGGGGCTGGGCATTGTGATCCTGAATACGGGCTGGCACGGTAGCGTGCTGAGTGGTGACGTGCAGAGCGCTGCATCATACCCGGCCCACCTCGCAAATCCCTCCTTTTCTGCCCTCCGACGCTTCGTTATAAAGGACCGCAACCCGAGCGCGACCACGACCCTAAAGCGGTTAAAGCGCACGCTTACAACTGCATCTCCGCCAAGGCCCGGCGAAGCGGCTCATCAGAAATCTGGATGGGGCCGTGAAAGGGAATGTCCATGTCCAGGACCAGGTAGACCGACGCGGCAATCAGCAGTGCTGATACGGTGAACATGCCAATGACCATCGGGTTGCGCGGCGCCCGGTAGCCGAAGGTGGCGAAAATCAGCGTCATCCACGCGATCAGCATGCCGATCAGCGGGCCGGGTATCGCCCCTTCGGACTGCTCGACGATTCGCCAGCGCTGTTCGATCAGGCCGTGGTACTGCTGGCGAATGTCCAGCATCAAGGTTTCATGGAAGCGATCCGCCGGGCGCACCCCGGCGAGGGATTTGCCGATGTCGTCCAGGTACTGCGCGGCCTGGCTCTTGCGATGCTGCAGCGCTTCGTCACCGCGATACGGATTGGCAATGGCCCGCTCCAGGTACGTCACCAGCAGCCCGCGTGTCTGTTGCGCGGACTCGCCGTAAGTGCGCAGCGTTCGGTCGAAGATGATCAGATCAGTGGCGTAGGCATGGAAGCTCGCGTCGATGGATTCATAGGTGTTCTTGGCTGAATTGATCATCAGCCCGAACACGAGCGAGGTCATCACCACGAAGATGTTGGCCACCAAGCGGATGACCGTGTTGGTGTCCTCGTCTCGATGACGGCTCGAAAGCCTGGGATACCAGTGCATCATCAGCAACGATGCCGCCAGCAGGCAGGCGAAGGTAGCGGCTGCGATCCACACCGACTGCATTAACGCACCCCGCCGCTACTGCGCAGCCCAGTGGGAAAGTTTGCGCTGGACGTCATCGGCGCCTCCCTGGCACTCGCTGGCGGAGAGACTTGGCGCACCGCGTTCCAGCGTGGTCACCGGCCTTCCTGGGGGCGAATAAATAGTGATGCGCTGCGCACCCGCCGGCTGAAATTCAATACGGGTGCCGTCTTCCAGATACAACGCCTCGTCGGCATATTTTCCGTCCATCGCGCGGTAATAAGGCGGAGCGCTCAGGCAGGTGCGCAGGTCGCCGTCCTCGAAGATTTCCACGTAAAAAGTGCCGCCGGCGTGGGGACCGGCCCAAAGGCCGGTGAGTTTGTGTGGCGGTGAAGATGCGCTGACTGAGGTGTAATCGACCAATGACGCACCGGTCGTGGCCTGGGTCGTGCACCCGGATACACACACAAAAACCGCCGCTGTGATCAGCAGCGTCGTGGCTCGCGTCCTGCTTAACCGATTGTGCATAGAGAACTTACACTTCCAGCGCGTTATGAGAGCGCAGACCAGAGGGAATCGATGGACTCCGTCTCATGCGCCTGCCGTAAGTTGAATGGCCTGTTGACGACTCTAGTCTGCGCCCACACCCCCCCGCAACTTTGAGCGATGGGATGCACCATAGCGGGCATTACCTTGCCGCCCTGTAGCGCCATCTCGCCGGTCCTTTCAGCCCCTCTTCAGGCCCCGAACCTGCGTAAGGCCGGGCCGATTGCCCTCTGAATGCTTTTCCCCCGGGATCAGTTCGTGAACACGGCCTATGCTTGGAAAGAGCGTGTGGTCAGTGATGCCGAAAAAATTCATCCAACCGGCTGATCGGGGAGTTGAACCCCCTATGAGGCGCACAGTCCATGCACTACATCCCAAGGGGGAACATCGATGAATGACTTATCAAAAGCTTCAGGGCTGAGGCGTTTCACTTCCATCATTGCAGGCATCTTTGCCTTGTTTCTGCTGGTAGGCGGTATCTGGCTGCTCACATTGGGCGGCTCTTTTTATTATCTGTTCCTGGGCGTCGCGCTGCTGGTGTTCGCCGTCCTGTTGTGGCGACGTTCCGCGGCATCGCTCTGGCTGTATGGCGCGCTGATGCTGATCACCGTGGTCTGGGGTCTGTGGGAAGCAGGCACGGACTTCTGGGCGCTGGTGCCGCGATTCGACATCCTCGGGGTGTTGGGTCTGTGGCTGCTCATTCCGGCGGTGACCCGGGATATTCCGGAGCGCATCAAGCCCGGCAAAACCTTTTTATCCGCGACATTGGCGCTGGCCATCGTGGTGATGGTGTATGCCATCTTCAACGACCCGCAGGAAATCAACGGCAGCATGGCCACCGCGCAACCCGCGCAGCATGAGCCTGTCGAGGGCATCGCCAATGGCGACTGGCCTGCTTATGGGCGCACCCAGTCGGGCACGCGCTATTCCCCGCTGACCCAGATCAACGAAGGCAACGTCAAAGACCTGCAGGTGGCGTGGACCTTCAACAGCGGCGAATCGAAAACCGCGAGTGACTCCGGCGAGACCACCAACGAGCTGACGCCGATCAAGGTAGGCGACAACATGTACATCTGCACCACCCACCAGATCCTGGTGGCGCTGGACCCGGCGACCGGCAAAGAGAAGTGGAGATTCGATCCCAAGCTCAAATCCGACCCGTCCTTCCAGCACTTGACCTGCCGAGGCGTTGCCTACTTCGATCAGGCTGACACCACGCAGTTTGCGAAAAGCCTGGAAGGCACTCAGCCGGTCGCCACCAGTTGCCCGCGCAAGGTATTCCTGCCGGTCAACGACGGTCGTCTGTTCGCCATCAACGCTGACACCGGCGCACCGTGTACCGACTTCGCCAAAAACGGCGAGCTCGATCTGCTGCACTTGCAGCCCTACCCGTATCCGGGCGGCCTCGAACCCACCTCCCCGCCTGTGGTGACCGGCACCACCGTGATCATCGGCGGTTCGGTGACCGATAACTTGTCGGTGCACGAGCCATCCGGTGCGATCCGTGGCTACGACGTGAACACGGGTGCGCTGAAGTGGATCTTCGACACCGGTGCCGAAGACCCGAACGCGATTCCGGGCGACGGCAAGACCCTGGTCAATAACTCGCCGAACGCCTGGGCACCGCTGGCTTACGACGCGAAAACCGACGTGGTCTACGTGCCAACCGGCAACCCGACGCCCGACATCTGGGGCGGCAACCGCACCCCGATGATGGAGCGTTATGCCAGCTCGATCGTCGCCATGAACGGCTCCACCGGCAAACTGGTGTGGAGCTTTCAGACCACCCACCACGACCTGTGGGACATGGACGTACCGGCTCAGCCAACCCTGGCTGACGTAAAAACCGGCAGCGGCGAAGCTGTCCCTGCGGTGTACGTGCCGACCAAGGCCGGCAACCTGTTCGTGCTCGACCGTCGCGACGGCAAGCCAATCGTGCCGGTCCATGAAATGCCGGTGCCTGCGGGTGAAGCGGCGCCAGGCGATCGGGTCAGCCCGACCCAGCCGCGCTCGGACCTGAACCTGACGTCGATTCAAACCCTGTCCGACAAGGAGATGTGGGGCGCGACCATGTTCGACCAACTGGTCTGCCGCGTGATCTTCAAGCAGCTATCGTACAACGGCCAATACACGCCGCCGTCCGAGCAAGGCACGCTGGTGTTCCCGGGCAACCTGGGCGTTTTCGAATGGGGTGGCATCTCGGTCAACGCCGACCGTCAGGTCGCGCTGATGAACCCGATGGCGCTGCCGTTCGTGTCCAAGCTGATCCCCCGAGGCCCGAACAACCCGTTGTGGCCTAAAGAAGGTGCCACCGGGACCGGTACCGAAATGGGCATTCAGCCTCAGTACGGCGTGCCTTATGGCGTCGAAATCAACGCCTTCCTGTCGCCCTTGGGCCTGCCATGTAAAGAGCCGGCCTGGGGTTATGTGGCGGGTGTCGACATGAAGACCCACGACGTGGTGTGGCGCAAGCGTATCGGTACCATCCGCGACAGCCTGAAAGGCATTCAACTGCCACCGCTGAAAATCGGTGTGCCGATGCTCGGTGGTCCCATCTCCACGGCCGGCAACCTGATGTTCATCGCCGGCACCCAAGACAACTACCTGCGTGCCTTCAACGTCACCAACGGCGATCTGCTCTGGGAAGCGCGGTTGCCGGCTGGCGGTCAAGCCACACCGATGACCTACGAGAGCAATGGCAAGCAGTACATTGTGATCATGGCCGGCGGGCATGGCTCGTTCGGTACCAAAATGGGCGATTCCCTGATTGCCTACGCCCTGCCGTCGAAGTAATCGGCGGATGAGCGACAACAAAAAGCCCGAGTGATCGGGCTTTTTGTTGTGTGCGGTTTCACTACAGCAACCGCCAGTGAAGGTCGGACGCCGACCGCTCACTCAGTCTCGATAACACCCGTCATCGCCGTAAAGCGGCTCTGCGGGTTCTTGAGCTTGTCGAGCACCTCATCGGGTGTGGACTCACGGAACACAACCATGTGTCCCACCTCCTCGCCGCCTTCGGTGACCCGCTCGATGTCGTTGATCATCCAGGTTTTCAGCTCTTCCACGCTGATGCCCAGCTGCTCGGCGACCTGACCGTGGAAGCGCTCTGCGTCATATTGATTGAATTCGTCGTTGTTCATGGCCTTGGCCTCCTTTAGCGGGTGTAAGTCTGAGGCCGCAGGAGGCCGGCACAGTTCAGTCGGTTACGACCCACGGCGACTGGCCATCCCACTGATAGTGTTCAAACCGGCCCCTTCCCGGCTAAAGCCGGTCCCACGAAAAGCAATTCGCTCGATCCGTAGGACTGGCTTCAGCCGGGAAAGCGTCGTGCGTCACGCTACAAAATGAAGGTGTTCATGCCGGCCCCTTCCCGGCTAAAGCCAGTCCCACTAAAAGCAATGCGCTCGGCCCGTAGGACCGGCTTCAGCCGGGAAAGCGTCGTGCGTCACGCTACAAAAATGAGGCGTTCACACTGGCCCCTTCCCGGCTAAAGCCGGTCCCACGAACAGCAGTGCAGTCCCATTGGCACACCGCGTACTCATAGTGGGACCGGCTTCAGCCGGGAAGGCGTCAGATGTCACGCTACAAAACAACGGAGGGCCACGCCCAATCGGCAACTGACAAACCGATCTCCGCCTTCAGCCACCGGCATGCGACAATCACGCACCGAACAGCGTCGGCCTTTTCACGGTCTGACGTCGAGACACTTGCGTGGATGAGCCCGATGATCAATGCCCTCGTATTTTTCGCAACCGTGATCGGCATGGAGGGCTTTGCCGTGTTTGCGCATAAGTACATCATGCACGGTTGGGGCTGGGGCTGGCATAAGTCGCACCACGAGCCGAGAACCGGCTGGTTCGAGAAGAACGATCTGTATGCCGTGGTGTTCGCCGGGTTCGCCATCGTGCTGATCGCGCTGGGCACCGCGGGGGCGCATCCGCTGGAGTGGATCGGCGCAGGGATGACCGCTTACGGCTTTCTGTATTTCGTCGCCCACGACGGCCTGGTGCACAAGCGCTGGCCGTTCAAGTACGTGCCCCGCAATGGCTACCTCAAACGACTGTATCAGGCGCATCTGATGCACCACGCGGTGTCGGGCAAGGAGCGCTGCGTGTCGTTCGGCTTTCTCTACGCGCCGAGCGTCACTCGGTTACGCGCTCAGCTCCGACGCTTGCATGACGGCCCGTTGCACAAATCCGATCCGGACGTTGCCACAGGCTCGCAGGTCGCGCCGGCCACTGCCGACCACGAGTCACGCTAGCCTTCCACGCCCCCACCAACACCAGTCGCAGCTTGTCCAGCTTGCTGGTCGAGACCCGCGCATCCCAGGCCCGCGCGCCGCGCTCCCTGACCTTCACCCCGATCTCGCGGTAGACGCACCCCGCTGTCGCCACTGCCCAGGCCGATCGCCATGGCAGGGCGGTCAAGCCGGCATTGGCACTCTCGTAGTACGGCTCGGCCATGTCCACCAGCCGCTTTGCCAATACGGCTACCGCTGGACGGTATTCCGGAGATGCAAGGCGATCGTGGGGAATGCCCAACTCATCCAGCCAGTCGCCCGGCAGGTAGCAACGCCCCACCGAAGCGTCTTCGACGATGTCCCGGGCGATGTTGGTCAGCTGAAACGCCAGTCCCAAATCACAGGCGCGGTCGAGGGTCGCCTCGTCGCTGACGCCCATGATCTGCGCCATCATCAGGCCGACCACGCCGGCCACGTGATAGCAGTACTCCAGCGTGTCCTCGACGCGCCGGTATTCGCGCTGGCTGACGTCCATCGCGAAGCCATCGAGATGTTGCAGGGCGTAGCGCTGCTCGATGCCATGGCGCAGGACAACTTCCCGGAACGCTTCGAACGCCGGGCTGTGGGTCGGCGTGCCGGCATACACGGCGTGGGTCTGGGCGATCAGCCGTTGCAGGCGCTCGGTGACTTCCTGCTGACTGACCACCGTTGCCGAGTGCCCCGCTTCCTGGCCGTCAATGACGTCGTCGCAGTGCCGGCACCACGCATAGAGCATCACCGCGCTGCGACGGGTCACCGGATCGAAGAGTCGCGACGCGGCCGCGAAGCTTTTCGAGCCGACTTCAATGCTCTGGGTGGCGTGATCGAGGAGTGCCTGATCGGCCACGCTCATGAGTGCAGGTCCTCCAGCATCAGCCCGGCCGTGGCCTTGGCGGAACCGATGACACCCGGCACACCGGCGCCCGGGTGCGTGCCGGCGCCGACCAGGTACAGATTGCTCAGGCTTGCGTCGCGGTTGTGGGGGCGGAACCACGCGCTTTGTCGCAGGATCGGCTCAAGGGAAAACGCCGAACCGAGGTGCGCGTTGAGTTCGCCCTTGAAATCCTGGGGCGTGAAGATGCGGCTGGTGACCAGATCCTCGCGCAGGCCCGGCATGTAGTACTTCTCCAAGTACGCGAAGATGCGGTCGCGGTAGCGCGGCCCTTCCACTTCCCAGTCGATATCGGCGTTGCCCAGGTGCGGCACCGGTGACAGCACGTAATGGCTCGAACACCCCGGCGGCGCCAGGCTCGGGTCGGTGATGCACGGCGCGTGCAGGTACAGCGAGAAATCCTCGGCCAGCGCCGCGCCCTTGAAAATCTCCTGAATCAGCGCCTTGTAGCGCGGGCCGAAACACACGGTGTGGTGCTGCAACTGTGGCTGCGGACGCTTGAGCCCGAAGTGGATGACGAACAGTGAGTTGCTGAAGCGCTTGCCCTTCAGCCGTGCGCCTTCCTTGACCCCGCGCGGGTGGCCGCCGAGCAGTTCGGCGTAGGTGTGCATCACGTCGGCGTTGGAGGCCACGCAATCGGCGCTGATCTGCCGGCCGTCCTTGAGGCGCACGCCGGTCACTCTCTGGCCACTGGTGTCAATGCTGGCGACATCGGCGTTGAGCTCGAAACGCCCGCCGATGTCTTCGAACAGCTTGACCATGCCCTGCACCAGCGCGCCGGTCCCGCCCTTGGGAAACCACACGCCCCACTGGCGTTCGAGGGCGTGAATCAGCGTGTAAATGGAGGACGTTGCAAACGGATTGCCCCCCACCAGCAGCGAGTGAAACGAAAACGCCTGCCGCAGTTTGTCGTCCTCGATGAACTCCGACACCATGGAATACACGCTGCGCCATGCCTGCAACTTCGCCAGCTGCGGCCCGGCCTGAATCATGTCGCGGAACGACAGGAACGGCACGGCGCCGAGCTTCAGATAGCCTTCCTGAAACACCGCTTTGGAATACGCCAGAAAGCGCTGATAACCGGCGACGTCCTTGGGGTTCAGTGCCGCGATCTGGGTGTCGAGGGACTGCTGATCGTTGGCGTAATCGAACTTCGTGCCGTCTTCCCAGCACAGGCGATAGAACGGCGACACCGGCAGCAACTCGACGTAATCCTTGATGGATTTGCCGGCGGCGGTGAACAGCTCTTCGATGGCCGTCGGGTCGGTGATCACCGTCGGCCCCGCGTCGAAGGTAAAACCCTGATCTTCGTAGACGTAGGCGCGGCCACCGGGCTTGTCGCGTTTTTCCAGCAGCGTCGTCTGCACGCCCGCTGCCTGAAGCCGGATGGCCAACGCCAGGCCGCCGAAACCGGCACCAATCACAATTGCGGTTTTTGCTTGGGTCATTTCAATTCTCGTTGTGCTTAGGCGGGTGATGCCTGGCCTGGTAGTGCTTGGGCAGGTAACGAACAGCGGCCTTGACCGCCTCGTCGATCGGTACGGGCGGTTTGCCGGTGAGCACGCGCAGCTTGTCGGCCAGGCTACTGCGCCCTGCGTAGAAACGGCTGATCAGGCCTTCGGACAGCCCGTAAAACCGCTGCATCACCTGCCAGCGATTGGACGGACGTCCGGCCAGGAACAGCATGCGATTAAGCAGCCGATAGAAACCCTGGGAGTGCCACGCGTGCCGCGCGATAGCGCGAATGCCGGCGTCCAGCGACTCGGCATCCAGCCTGGACTGAACGGCGATCCACTCCGCCAGCCGCACGGCATGGGGGAGCGAATAGCCGGTGGTGCAATGAAACAGCCCGGCCCGCAATCCGGATCGTGGCTGGCCCGCCGCTTCGCACCAGAACCCGGCGAAATCCCCGGCCAGGGTGATCGGCAACACGCCCTGCTCTTCGCGCAGGCACTCGGCAATCGCCCAGCCTTGGGCGGCGGCGTAGTCGGCGATGTGCTGACGAAGCTGGTCAGATGAAAACGAATGCTGGTCGACGTAATGGGTGTCCTCGATCAGCAGGGTGTCAGCTGAAAAAGGCAGCACGTAGACGAAGCGGTAGCCCTGCCCCTGCGCGACGCGGGCATCCATGATGATCGGCGCGGTCAGGCCATGGGGCGCCTTCAAACGCATCAACTGACCCAGAAACGCCTGCTGCCCCAGCACCATGTGCGCCGTGGCCTGCACGCCACGGCCATCGATCACCGCGCTGGCCTGAAGCCGCTCGCCGCCTTCCAGCACCACGGCGTTCGGCGTGAGTTCGGTGATGCGTCGGCCGGTCAGGAGCGCATCGCCCAAAGCGGGCTCGATGACCTCGGCAAAGCGTTCCGACGTGATGCTGGCATAGCCACTGTTCAACCGTCGCGAGCGTTGGGGGAAGTGCACGTCATAGGCCGACCAGCGCTGAACCACCAAGGGCTGCAGCCATTGATGCTGCTCGGCCGTGAGGTCGCCTTCGTGGTAGGACCAGGTGTGATTGCCGCCCAGGTGCGTCTGCTCTTCGATGCACAGCACCCGCAGCTCCGGCCGCAGCTGTTTGAGGCGCCAGGCGATCAGCCCGTTGGCCAGGCCGCCGCCGGCAAGAATCAAATCGTACGTCATGGCATCAACCCCGCCAGCACTGGCTCACCCGTGCGCACCACGGCTTCGACAATGTCGGCGGCGCGGGAGGTGCCGCCAGCGTTCGCCAGCTCGGTCGCCAGGCGCTCAAAAGGCTCTGCGGACAGCCCGCGCAGTTGCGTAAGGCGCTCGCGAATCTGCCCTGCCCCGGCGCCGCGCCGCAGTTGCAGGCCAATCCGGGCATGGGTAACGCGCGAAGCAACGCCCGGCTGATCAAACGCGATGGGCATCACCAGCATCGGCGTGCGCGCCACGATAGCGTCCATCACGGTGTTCAAGCCGCCGTGGGTCACCACCGCATCGGCGTGTTGCAGCGCCCATTGCTGCGGCGCGAAATCGGTCACCCAGGTCGCGCCGGCCTGGATCAGCCGCTGCTCTTGCCGCGCATCCAGCCCGCCGCAATGGGCGACCAGCAACTGCGCATTCAATTGTCGGCTGGCCGTGGCGATGCGTTGGAACATGTCAAAGCGACTGCCCTGCAGCGTGCCGAGGCTGGCGAAGATAAATGGCCGGGCGGGGTCAATCGGCCATTCGCCCGGCTGTTCGGTCTGAGGCGCCCGCAGTGGCCCGACCGCGTGAAAATTGGCCGGTGGATGCTGACGGGGGAAATCGAATCCGGGAAGCGTCTGGCTGATCTGCGCATACGGCGAGAGGCATTCATGCAGCCCGTCGCGGGGCTCGATGGCCAGACGCCGTGACGCATCACGCAGCACCTTGCTCAACGGACTCATCAGCCAGTCGTACACCTTGCGGCTGCCTTCGAACACATGCTGACTGCGTTCATCGGTGGCGTAGGCAAAGGGCATCACCGGGAGCGGCAACTGCGGCTCGCGGTTGACCGGCAAGGCGCAGGCCACCGAGACATACGGCAAGCCCAGCCCTTCGGCGACCATGCCGCCCGCCGCTTCCATCTGATCGCACAGCAGGGCCTCGATCTGCCGCACCGCCAGTGCAGAGGGCAGCTCGGCACACAGCATGCGCGTGGTGTCGCACAGGTCGCGGATCACCCGGCGCAGGCGCAACGGATTGTTCGAGCAGGCCGCACGGCGCAGCGCCGCTTCAAGACTACCCGGCGGATGACTGAGGGCACCGAGGGCGTGAAAGCCGATGCGCGGATCGGTCAGCCAGCGGCGGGCATCGGCCTGCTGGAAAAAGGTGACCTGATGACCCCGGTCGATCAGCGTCCCGGCCAGGGCCTGAAACGCCTGAAAGTGGCTGTAGAATGCCGGCGCCACCACCGCAAAATGGGTCATGACAGCAACGACTGCAGGGTGTTGGGCGCCACCAGGCGAGCACTGCGCAACGCGCGCAGGTCCTCTGAACCGGTGCAGAAACAGGCGATGCGTAACTGGCGGATAACGATGTCGAAGTGTTCGATGACGGCGGCAGTGGACACGGTCGCGTTGCGCAGCACGCCTGCGGCCTGGCCGACGACATCCGCGCCCAGCCGAATGGCCTTGGCCACGTCTATGCCATTGTGAATGCCGCCGGAAGCAATCAACGGCGTGTCCGGGAGCGCCTGGCGAACCATGGCCAGGCTGACGGCGGTGGGGATGCCCCACTGCGCAAACGCCATGGCGACTTCGCGATCGGCCGGGCTCTCTGCGCGCTCGGCCTCGACGGCGGCCCAACTGGTGCCGCCCAGTCCGGCAATGTCCAACACCTGCACTCCGGCATTCACCAGCGCCAGTGCAACATCGGCGGACAGGCCTGCGCCCACTTCCTTGACCACCACCGGCACGCCGACATCGAGCACCACGCGGTGGATGGCGTCGAGAATGCCCTGCCAGCGCCGGTCGCCACCGACCTGCACCGCTTCCTGCAAGGGGTTCAGATGAATAATCAACGCGTTGGCCTGAAGCATGTCGACCGCACGGCGGGCCATGTCCAGGCCGTCAGGCTCGATCAGTTGCGCGGCGCCGATGTTGCCCAGCAGCGCGATGTCCGGCGCCAGACGCCGCAGTTCGCGGGTCAGACCCTGATCTCCGCCGTTCTGCAAGGCCACCCGCTGCGAGCCGACGCCCATGGCGATGCCCAGTTCCTGAGCGGCTTCGGCCAGATGACGGTTGATCGCGGTGGCCCGCTCGGCCCCGCCGGTCATGGAGCTGATAAGCAACGGCGCGCGCAATGCGATGCCCAGCAGGGAGCCGCTCACGTCAATGTCGTCCAGATTCAATTCCGGCAGCGCACAGTGTTCGAAGCGGATGTCGTCCAGTCCGGAAAAGGAGGTACGCACGCTGGCGCGCCTGTCCAGCACGATATCGAGGTGATCGTCTTTGCGACGACCCATATCGCTGTGAGTCATACTCGCTCCATGCAGCTGAATTATTGAACGGGCCCTACGGTCTTCTGCAGATGCAATCTTGTACAAAACCGATTTTCCTGTACAACTTTGCCGTATCTTGAGGCATTTAGAAACAGCAGTCGTTCCGTGATGACCGGTCTCGCACGCCGAACCGCTCCGCGACGAACAGTTTTACCGCTAAAGCATAGGGAAAGACCGATGGCAGGTAACGTCGACACAACAATCAAATCGGGCTTTGCCGGGCGACTGGGAGACGTCCGGGCGGCAATCGAAACGCGCCTCTCCGAGCTGCTGCCCGAATCCGGCAACGAGCGCGATCTGGTGGCCCTGGCCATGCGTGAATCGACGTTGGCGCCGGGCAAGCGGATGCGCCCGGTGCTGTTGGTGCTGGCGGCCGAAGGGCTGGTCGAGGCCAGCCATGAGAACAGTCGCACGATCAGGCGACAGGCCGTGGACCTGGGCTGCGCCGTCGAGATGATTCACGCCGCATCCCTGGTGCTCGACGACATGCCGTGCATGGACAACGCGTCGCTGCGACGCGGCCAGCCCACGGTTCACCTGAAGTTCGGTGAAGACGTGGCCATTCTGACCGCCATCGCCCTGCTCAGCCGCGCCTTCGGCGTCGTCGCCAGCATCAGCGATCTGGCCGCCACCACCCGCACTGAACTGGTCGAGGTGCTGGCCAATACGGTAGGCATGCAAGGGCTGGTGCGCGGGCAGTTTCAGGATTTGCGCGACGGCCAGCGCAGCCGTGACGCGGACGAGATCGCCCTGACCAACAACCTGAAAACCGGCGTGTTGTTCGGCGCGATCATGGACATGGTCTGGCTGATCAGCGGCGCGCGGGACGATCAGCGGCCGCTGCTGCAGAACTTCGCCATGGAGCTGGGCCAGGCGTTCCAGATGTACGACGATTTGCGCGACCGCTGCGCCGACAGCGACAAGGATCAAGGCAAGGACGACGGCAAATCGACCTTCGTTTCGCTGTACGGCGAGGACAAGGTCAAGCGGCAACTGGCGCTGCACCTGTCCAGCGCCGAGCAGGCGCTGCGCGAGGTCTACGGCGATGCGTCGACCATCGCCGGCTACCTGCGGCTGATCTTCGAGAAGGCCGGGCTCAACGGCTAGCCGACTGCGAACCCAGCTTGGCAATGGCTTGCTTGAGCTGTTCGCCGTCCGAGAACCGTTCCTGACGGACGACCGCGCCGTTTTTCAGGGTCAGCCACTGCACGGTGTCGCGGTCGCCGTCGTAGGCCGAGGCGACCCGGGCTTCGCGGTCCAGCAGGATGCGGTACTTGGCCGAACGCATGGCAGGCACAGCCACCATCTTTACCAGGGACGGCATCTTCTCGATGTCTGCCACGTAAACAACGTGGCGCTGCTCCAGGTAACCCTCGGGATTGTTTTCCAGTGCGGCGTTGACCATCTTCGCCGCCGCCATGCTGCGGGCGATCAACAGCACCTGGGCCTGATCGTCCAGCGTGTAGGCCTTGTCGAACTGGTCGAGCAGCGTCCATTTGGCGATCGGCTGGGGCGCGTCCTGGGCGAATGCATTGAGACTGAGAAACAGAGCGAGGGCCGCAAATTGCCGCATGGTTTAAATCCCTTCAGCAGGAAAGATTGAACAAAGATAAGCGTCGAGGACAGGGCTGGTCGACCCGCGCCTGTCCGCCATTCTGGAGCCAATGATGGCTCAACAAATGACGCGTGCGCCAATTTACCAGCAAGCGGTCCGCCCGGTTCGCCTGTTATGGGCTTTGCAGGTGATTTCCCGGCTGAAGCCGGTTCCACTAATCGACCGCGTACCCCCAGTGGGATTGACAAACCTTGACTGTGGGACTGGCTTTAGCCGGGAAGGCGTTGGCGGTCACGCTGCAATAGTAATGGTGTTCACACTGGCCTCTTCCCGGCTGAAGCCGGTCCCACTAAAAACCAGTCAGTCTCTGGGCCTAAGCGCCGCCACTGCTTCGATCTCGATCAGCATGCCGTCCAGCGCCAGGCGTGGGACGGGGATGAGTGTGCACACCGGCTTCATGTTGTCCGCCCATGCGAGATCCGCCTGCTCGACCCACAAGCGCAACCGGTCTTCGGAGTGATCAACCATCAGCAGCGTCAGTTTGAAGATATGCCGAAGGTCGGCCCCACGCGATTGCAGGGCGATGCGGACGTTAGCTATGGCGTGGGCCGCCTGATCGGCAAAATCCGGGGACAGCTGGCCTTGAGCGTCCTCCCCGCCCTGGCCGGCGACGAACAGCCACTCGGCGCCCGGGCCAACTACGGCAAGGTGGGAATAGGCGTTGGGGGCGGGATCGTACAAGCCTTCCGGGTTGTACAAGGTGAACGGAGCAGCAGCGGAGGTTGGCGTCATGGCAGTGATCCTGAACATAAGGGCCCCCAGTCTCGAACCTCCACCTAAGTAGAGGTCAAGTGGGCCTCACCGTCCGAATCGAATCCTGAGCCGGTATCAATTCTCCAGCGCATACCGCCGGCAATGCTCGAGATAGCCCTGCTCATGGCTCCCCACCAGATGCACGACGTTGCTCCACAGCCACGATGGCGCATCCAGGGTGTGCGAACGGTTGAGTTGCAGTTCTCGCATCCACGACGAGCGCGTGGAGAGGTCCATCTGCCGGGCGTGGGCCAGTCCGACGACGCGGGCCAGATAACCGGCGGCTTTCATGGCTTCGCGTTCGCTCAGTTGATCGAGTTCAAGCTTCATGTCTTGGGGCAGCAGCTCGCGGACGAAGAAGCCATGATCCAGCATGCGCGTCGCGATCATCCGGTTGCCGAGCCCCGGCGAAAGATGCCGGGCCCCTTCCACCACGCGCTTGCCGTTGTCCCGGGGCATGCCCGCGCGCGGGGTGCGCGGCGCGGCGGCAGCGACCGCTTCCTTGACGTCGAGCAGGCAATATTCCTGATCCTCATCGTCGCCCACGCTCAGCAGGACCGCATAACGCAGCAGGCCCAGGGAGCTGCAACCCTTGACCCAGTAGGCACAATCGAGCATCTCGACGCGGTCATCCTTGGATCGGCCTTTCAACGAGGTGACCAGAGCATGAATCTCCGGCGTCGAGCACAGGTCTTTCAGGCCATGACGCTCATCCCGGGACAACGACCAGAAATGCTTGCCCAGCGGAATGGTCGGCCGGGTGTCTTCGATGCGCTCTTGAGCCAGGTGCTTCCAGGTCCTCTGAACCGCGCTGCGCATCCCCGCCTTGACCTGTGCCGGACGTGCGGGCTCCTCGTCGGCGCCGTCTTCGAACGCCAGCTCATAACCCTGCATCATCTCTTCGAGCATTCTGGCGGTGGCGACGCCGGGCAGATCGGACCCCCGGGCAGCGGTGGCCAGAGACAACGCCAGACGCACCAGATCGTGGGCCGGGTTGCCGATCACGGTCTGATCCAGGTCGCGGATGTGGATGTCGATGCGCCCTTTCGAATCGCCGGTCGGGCCGAGGTTACCCGCGTGGCAGTCGCCGCAGATCCACACCGGCGGGCCACTGGGCAAGCGTCGGCCAGACTGGCTGTGCAGCCATTCGTAAAACTGCACCGTGCTGCCGCGCACATACGCGTGGGCAGAACGGGCCATCTTCAGATTACGTAATTCGTTGAGCGGCTTGAGACGTGCGGAGGGTCGAGGCGTTTTCATGAACAATTCTTTGCAGGGAGATGTAGCGTTGACTCGCCCCGGAGAGAAATGTTGCGGAATGTTTCACGATATCGCGACGGCCGACCTGAGTCATCTCTCCAGACCGGCAGCCCTGTGTTACAGCAACGCGCTCAAATCCAGCTTGTCCTGGGGCACCGGCATCGAGAAGTAGTAACCCTGCGCCTGACCCGCGCCCATTTCCCGCAGCAGATCGAGGGTCGCGGCGTCCTCGACGCCCTCCGCCACCACCGTCAGCCCGAGGGATTCGGCCATCCGCACAATGGCGCGAACGATGGCCCGGCTGCGGGAGCTGGTGGTCAGTTCCAGGGTGAACGACTTGTCGATCTTGAGCCCGCTGAAGTGGTACTGATGCACGTAACTGAGGGAGGAGAACCCGGCGCCGAAGTCATCAAGGACCACCGACACGCCGTTGTCCGCCAGGTGCTTCATGGCCTGGCGTGCCAGCTCAGGCTCGGCCACCAGCGCGCCTTCGGTGAGTTCCAGGCAGATACGCGATGCCGCCACGCCATGCTGGTTGAGCAAACCCAGCACCTCGCTGGAAAATTCCGGACGGGTGATGCTGTAGCTGGAGCAGTTGACGTGCACCGTCGGCCAGTGCGTATGGTCGGGATGGGCAAGGATCGCCACCACTTGCTGCAGCATGTACAGGTCCAGCCGGCCGATCAGGCGCAGGCCTTCCAGCGCCGGCAGAAACTGCCCCGGCGCGACGATCCGGCCATCGGCCTGACGCCAGCGAATAAGGGCTTCGAGGGCCAGAATCCGGCCGCTGGCGACATCGATGATTGGCTGGAAGTACGGCACCAGTTCGTCGGTGCGCTTGAGGGCATTGCGCAGCGCGGTCTCCTGCTCCATCTGGTCGGACACCTCGCGGCGCACTTCCTGGTTGAACACGGCGTAGCTGTCGCGCCCGGCATTTTTCACCCGGTACATGGCCGTGTCGGCGTCGCGGAGCAAATCCGCCGGCTCGCTGTGAAACTGCAGGTCAGCGCCGACCACGCCGATGCTGCACGACGAAAACACCGCATGGCCGTCGATGTAGAACGGCACGTCGAAGGCCAGCAGAATGCGCTCGGCAATCGCCACGGTGATGTCCGGCGGCGCGGCGTAGGCCAGCACGGCGAATTCATCACCGCCCAGCCGGGCGAGCAAATCACTGTCGCGCATGCACTGGCGCAGCCGGTCAGCTGCCTGGATCAGCAGCAAGTCACCTGAATGATGGCCGAGGCTGTCGTTGACCATTTTGAAGCGGTCGAGGTCGATAAACATCACCGCCAGTTCCTCGCCCTTCTCACAGAATTTCTCCCACGCGTCCCTCAGGCGCTGCTGCAAATGGCTGCGGTTGGGCAGGCCGGTCAGCGCGTCGTGGGCGTTTTCGTGTTGCAGCTTGGCGTTGGCGTAGTCCAGCTCCCGGGTGCGGTCCTGAACCCGCGCTTCCAGACGCAGATTGGCGGTATGAATGGCCTCGGCAGCGCTGCGTCGGGACAAGGCCGTGTCGATGTGGCGTGATACAAACGTCAGCAGCTCCTGGTCGCGCAACGAGTAGCTGACATGGGAGGTGTAGCTCTGCACCGCCAGCACGCCACGCACCACGTCGCCGTCGAACAACGGAATGCCCAGCCACGAACTCGACCGGTTGACCTCGTTCTGCAGGGTGATCTCGCCGATGCTTTCCAGCCAGCGCGCCTCGGCACCGTCGATCAGGCACGGCCGGCGCTGGCGGATGACGTACTCGGTAAAGCCCCGCTCGCCACGGCGCGGATCGGGGCGGCGGGTCAGGCGTTCGTCCACGTAGTAGGGAAACGTCACCTCGCCGGTGGCGTCGTCGAACAGCGCGATATAGAAGTTAAGGGCAAACAGCAGTTCGCCAACGATGCCGTGCAGGCTTTTGAACAGGTCGGTCATGTCGCCAGGTTGGCTGGACAGCTCTGTGATCTGGAACAGCGCGCTCTGCAAGTGCTCGGCGCGTTCGCGGTCGGCCACTTCGTTGCGCAGGGCGTCGTTGAGGCGCGACAGCTCGAGGGTCCGGCGGGCCACGGTTTCTTCCAGCTGCGCGCGGTGCAGGATGCGGTCCAAGGCCATCGCGACGTGGCGCGCCACCACCAGAAACAGCTCCTGATCCTCGACGCTGTAGACCCGGGCCACATCGTAGACCTGCATCGCCAGCATGCCGAACACGTCGTCGGAAGCGTTTTTCAGCGGCGCGCCCATCCAGAATTCGGGGCGATGGCCCACGCAGTGAAACCGATCCAGCACGCGTGCCCGCTCGATGGCGGCGGCGTCAACGAACAGCGCCTGCTCGGTGGTCAGCACATAACCGGTCATGGACAGCCGCTCGGGATCGAGAAACTCGTAGGTTTCCGCTTCGAGGGCGTCGAGGTCAGTGATGTCAATGTAATAAGGGTAGGTGATCTTGCCGCTGTGGCTTTCGTAGAGCGCGAGGTAAAAGTTTTCTGCGTCGATCAGGGTCGAGAGCTGCTGGTGCACGCCCTGCAAAAACGCCGAGCGGTCACGGGTGGAGCTGGCCAGGTAAGTGATTTCATAGAGCACCCGCTGGGTGGCCTGGGCCCGGGCCAGCGCATCGGTTTGCAGGCGCAGGCCGAGGCGGCCGGCCAGCTCGGCGAAGTACGGATCGTCGGAGTGCGCCTCCGGCATCAACAGCCAGCCCAACGCGGACTCGCCATGGCCGGTCACCCAACGCTGCAGATGGTGCTGGCGGCAGTAGCCGTCGAATTCCTCCCGGGGGATCAACGTTGGCCAGTCCGTGGCGGAACAGCCCTGCCCCAGCAGGTGCATTTGCTGGCCGGCACGATAAGCGGCCCAGGTCAAGGTGGGTGCAGTCTGCCGGGCGGCGCGCAGCAAGGCGTCCAACGAACTTTCCCCGGACAACCCGACCGCGGTCAGGGCGTCGTCATCGACGGGCGCAGGCATACAATCGTCGGCAATGGACGTGTACCCGCAGGGGGTCGAAAGTGGGAAATTCATAGGCGCTCCATTGCCAGCGTCGGACTGCGCTATCTTCATGGGGTGTGACAGAAGGTTGCAAGCGGCATATTCGGATTTGCAGTCTATTCGCAACGAAAAAACCGGTTTCCACGACATTTATTGCAATTACCCGCCGCACGGCACGGTAGCGCCCTGCAAATTGAAAGATTTGACCCGGCACCCTGTTGACTCAGTGCGCTTCACACAGCTCGCCAAACAGCCCGGCGGCGACGGTTTCATGTTTCGGCATTGACCTTTGAGCGCCCTCGCCTGTCACTGATTGCTGTTACCCGTCTTTTTGCCTCACTGGAGATGATCACCCAATGATAAAGACTTACAGCTACGCCGCGCAAAAACCCACTGACAAACTGGCCCCGCTGCACATCGAGCGCCGCGAGCCGGGGGCCGACGATGTGCAGATCGACATCCTGTTCTGTGGCGTCTGCCACTCGGATCTGCACACCGCACGCAACGAATGGAACAACACCCTGTATCCGTCGGTGCCGGGCCACGAGATTGTCGGCAAGGTCACGGCCGTCGGCGCCAACGTCACCCACTTCAAGGTCGGCGACCTCGCCGGCGTCGGCTGCATGGTCGACAGCTGCCAGCACTGCGCGTCCTGCGCGGAAGGCGAAGAGCAATACTGCGAGAACGGCTTCACCGGCACTTACAACGGCCCGGTGTTTGGCGGCGAGAACACCTTTGGCGGTTACTCCGACAAGATCGTGGTGAAAGAGAAGTTCGTCCTGAAGATTTCCCACAGCGACAATCTGGCCGCCGTCGCCCCGCTGCTCTGCGCCGGGATCACCACTTACTCGCCGCTGCACCACTGGAAAGTCGGCCCGGGCAAGAAGGTCGGCGTCGTCGGGCTGGGCGGTCTCGGTCACATGGCGGTGAAGATCGCCCATGCCATGAGCGCTCACGTGGTGCTGTTCACCACGTCGCCGAACAAGCGCGAAGACGGCCTGCGCCTGGGCGCCGATGAAGTCATCGTGTCGAAAAACGCCGATGAAATGGCGACCCAGACCAATCAGCTCGACTTCATCCTCAACACCGTGGCGGCGCCGCACAACCTTGATCCGTTCCTGAACCTGCTCAAGCGCGACGGCACCATGACCCTGGTGGGCGCGCCGGATCAGCCGCACCCGTCGCCAGGGGTGTTCAACCTGATCTTCAAACGCCGCAGCATCGCCGGCTCGCTCATCGGCGGGATTCAGGAAACCCAGGACATGCTGGACTTCTGTGCGAAGCACGGCATCGTCTCCGACATCGAGATGATCCACATGAAAGACATCAACGAAGCCTACGAACGCATGATCAAGGGTGACGTGAAGTACCGCTTTGTCATCGACATGGCGACATTGAAAGAAGAAGCGTCGGCCGCCTGACGCTGAACGTCCCCGGGCCGGATTCCGCGGCCCGGGCACTTGTAACATCCTGTGATTTTTCCGCTCGAGAAATATCCGCAACCATCCCCCGGTGCCTCGGTCACAACCCTTGAGCCATGGCCAGCACTGCCTGCTTTAACTGAGTCCGACAAGGCGCCAGCCCTCGTTGCTGACACAAACGCCACGGATTAGAAAGCACAGCTCACAAGTGCATGCACGGATTCAACGAAATGCCATGCCTGCGCATTGGTTATCGTTAACGCCTGCCGTCACTTTGAAAACTGCCGTTGCCCCAGCCCTACTGCATGCCGCTCCACCTGCCGTCCCTGCCCGCGCGTCCGCCCACCGTCGGCCGCCAGGTCTGACCCAACGCTGACGAGGAACCCTTTCATGACCGATCAGCCTGATCGCCCCAATAAAGAAGAACTGGCTTGTGACCTCAAGGCCTTCACTGTCCCTTCTCGCCGCAATTTCCTGAAATCCATCGGCGTGTCCAGCCTTGCTGCCGCGACGGCGCCGATCTGGACCCAGGCGCTGGAAGCCCAGGCCGCCGTCGCCGATGACCTCGACCCGCCCGCGGCCGACGAGCGGCGCATGACCCTGAAGGTCAACGGCCAGGCCCACACCCTGAACCTGCCGGCCAACGCTGCGTTGCTGGATGTACTGCGCGATCGCCTGCAACTCACCGGCACCAAGAAAGGCTGCGACCACGGCCAGTGCGGCGCCTGCACGGTTCACGTGAATGGTGTGGCGATCAATTCGTGCCTGTCCCTCGCAGCCATGCACGAAGGCGACGACATCACCACCATCGAAGGCCTGGCGCAAAACGGCACGCTGCACCCGGTGCAGGAAGCTTTCTGGGAACACGATGCCTACCAGTGCGGCTATTGCACTTCCGGGCAGATCATGAGCGCCGCGGCCTTGCTCAAAGACAAGAACATCGGCACCGACGACCACAGCGTGCGCGAAGCCATGAGCGGCAACATTTGCCGCTGCGGCGCGTACAAGAACATCCTCGCGGCGATCCAGT
This sequence comes from Pseudomonas sp. W5-36, assembly GCF_046540455.1. Lineage (NCBI taxonomy): Bacteria > Pseudomonadati > Pseudomonadota > Gammaproteobacteria > Pseudomonadales > Pseudomonadaceae > Pseudomonas > Pseudomonas sp. W5-36. Next base: position 25,646 of record NZ_JAXCIQ010000029.1, read on the forward strand.
CGGCGCGCATCAAAGTCCAGGAGGTGAGCTGATGAGAGCCTTTGATTACGTACGCGCCAGCAGCGTCGAACAGGCCGTGACGACCCACGCAAAAAGCCCGACGACCTTCTTCCTAGCCGGTGGCACGACGCTCCTTGACCTGGTCAAGCTCGACATCATGCCGGCCGATCAGGTGATCGACGTCAACCACCTGTCCCTCAAGCAGATCGAGGTGCAGAAGGACGGCAGCGTGCGCATCGGTGCGCTGGTCAGCAATACCGAACTGGCCCATCACTCGCACATCGTCGAGCACTACGCCGTGCTGTCCCAGGCGCTGCTCTCCGGCGCCACGACTCAGTTGCGCAACAAGGCCACCACGGCTGGCAACGTGATGCAGCGGGTGCGCTGCAACTATTTCCGCGACGGCTATTCGCCCTGCAACAAGCGCGAACCGGGTTCGGGCTGCGCCGCCATCGACGGCCATAATCGCAGCGTCCACGCGGTGCTCGGCACCAGCGACCAGTGCATCGCCAGCCACCCTTCAGACATGTGCGTGGCGATGGTCGCCATTGGTGCGACGGTCGAGGTGCAGGGTCCGAAAGGCAAGCGCAGCGTTGACTTCGCTGACTTCCACCTGCTGCCCGGCTCGACGCCGTGGAAAGAACACGCGCTGCTGGACGATGAGTTGATCACCCACGTGGTGCTGGCCGCGCCGCTGGCCGGCAATAAGTCCGCGTACCTGAAGCTGCGGGATCGCGCCTCCTACCAGTTCGCCCTGGCGTCCAGCGCGGTGATTGTCGTCATGGACGGCCAGACCGTGCGCGAAGCGCGGGTGGCACTGGGCGGCGTCGGCACCAAACCCTGGCGTTCGATCGAAGCCGAGCAGGCGTTGAAGGGCCAGACCCTGACGCCGCAGACCCTCGAGAAAGTCGCCGCCATCGCCCTCAAGGGCGCCAAAGCCTATCGCCATAACGCCTACAAGATCGCGTTGGGGCAACAGGCCATCGTGCGCAATCTCGGCACCTTGAACGCCTGACCGGAGGATTCACCATGACTGATGCAATGATTGGCTCGGCACCCCGCCGCATCGATGGCCAGCGTAAGGTCACCGGCAGCGCGATGTACGCGTCCGACCATCACCTGAACAATATGGCTTACGGCTACGGTGTATTTAGCACCGTCGCCAGCGGCAAGATCACCGGCCTGGATCTGGACGCGGCGCGTAAATCGCCGGGCGTGCTGGAGATTCTGCATCACGGCAACTTCCCGCCGCTCTATCACAACTCGACGCTGCCGATGTCGTTTGCGCAGATCCTCAAGGCAGCCAAATCCGATGAAAGCCGCCTGCCGTTCGAGGACGACACCGTGCACTATGCCGGGCAGTTCGTCGCCCTGGTGGTGGCCGATACCTTCGAGCATGCGCGGGCCGCGGCCTACAAGATCAAAGTCAGCTACAGCAAGACCGACGCGGTCGCCAACCTCGAACAAGGCCTGAAAGCCGGCGCCTTGCAGGACGGCAGCCCGAACCACACCCGGGGTGACGCCGCCGCTGCGTTCGACAGCGCGGCCCACAGCATCGACGCCACCTACTCGACCCCCGTTGAAACCCACAACCCGATGGAAATGCACGCCACGGTCGCCAGTTGGGAAGACGGGCGCCTGATGGTCTACGAAGCCACCCAGGGCGTGGTCGCCCACCGCAATTCCCTGGCGAAGATCTTCGGCCTGATCCCGGAGAAGGTCGAGGTGCGTGCACCGTTCATTGGCTCGGGGTTCGGCAGCAAGCTGTGGATCTGGCCGCACTCGGTCGCCGCCTGCGCCGCCGCCAAGGTGCTCAAGCGCCCCGTGCAGCTGGTCGTGCCGCGCCAGCAAATGTTCACCACCACCGGCCATCGCCCGGAGACCCGTCAGCGCATGCGCCTGGCAACCGACGACAAGGGCAAGCTGCTGTCGGTGCGCCACGAATCCATCAACACCACGTCGTTTACCGACCCGTACAAGGAAAACTGCGGCACCTCGACCAAGAGCCTCTACAGCTGCGCGAACGTGCTGGTCACCCACAAGATCATCGAGGTCAATCGCGGCACGCCGACGTCAATGCGCGCGCCGGGTGCAGCGCCGGGGCTGTTCGCTTTGGAATCGGCCATGGACGAGATGGCCGATAAAGTGGGCATGGACCCGCTGGCATTCCGCAAGCTAAACGTCTCCGAACGCGACGAAAGCCAGAACCTGCCGTGGTCGAGCAATCATTTGCAGGAGTGCATCGACAAGGCCGCCGAGCGCTTCGGCTGGAACAAACGCAACCCGGCGCCGGGTTCGATGAAGGACGGCACCGAGATCATCGGGTATGGCATGGCCGCCTGTAACTGGGACGCCTATCGTACGCCGGCAGAGGCGCAGGTTGCGCTGCGCGCCGACGGCACGGCTTGGGCGATTTGCGGGGTGCAGGACATCGGCACCGGCACGTACACCATCGTGGCCCAAGTGGTCAGCAGCATCACCGGCATCCCGCTGGACAAGATCGAGGTCGAGCTGGGTAATTCGTCGTTCCCGCCGGCGCCGGTGTCGGGCGGATCATGGGCAACCGCCAGTGTGCTGCCGGCCATTGCCGAGGCCACGCGCCAGGCCGTTGACCAGTTGAAGGCGTTCGCGACTGCGCCCAAGGGCGTGTTTGCCGGGGTCAAGGCTGATCAGGTGAGGTTCGAGCAGGGTCAGTTGAAAAGCGGCGACAAGACCTTTGCCATCGCCGACGTGCTCAAGGCGCAGAAGCAGTCCAGCGCGTTCGGTGAAGCCAAAACCGGCATGAACGACACCAGCAAGCATTCGTTTCGCTCGTTCGGCGTGCATTTCGTTGAAGTACGCTGGGACCCGGGCATCTCGCGGCTGCGCGTGTCGCGGGTGGTGAGTGCGATTGACGTGGGCAAGGTGATCAACCAGAAAACCGCGCTCAATCAGGTCGAAGGCGCCATCGTCATGGGCGTCGGCATGGCGCTGTTTGAGGCGACGGACTTCGACGAGCGCAACGGCATGCCGGTGAACAATAACTACGCCGAATACGTGGTGCCGGTGCACGCCGACCAGCCGGAGATCGACGTGATCTTGCTGGACTACCCGGACTTCGAGCTCAACGAGTTCGGCGCTCGCGGTATTGGTGAAATCGGCATCACCGGCCTGGCTGCGGCGGTGGCGAATGCGGTTTCACACGCCACCGGCAAACGCATTCGGGATTTGCCGATTACGCTGGACAAGCTGATGGAGTTGCCGCCGACGATGAATGTCTGAGCCGGAAACTCCAGCGCCCTGACCGTCCTCTTCCCAGCTGTAGGACCGGCTTTAGCCGGGAAGCCTTTTGATCGTTCCCACGCTCCGCGTGGGAATGCAGGACTGGACGCTCCGCGTCCCAAAGCTGACGCGGAGCGTCATGGTATGAATTCCCACGCAGAGCGTGGGAACGATCATTACTCACTGCATGCAGTCAGTGGGACCGGCTTTAGCCGGGAAGCTTTTGATTTGATGATCATCGATCATCATGTTGTCAGGCACGTAATCCCTGCGCAGCACCGAGCAAGCCTTTGAATTTCCCGTAGCGGGCCTTCAACGCCCCCTGCACCGCCGGCATCGGCTGATACCGCGCCTTCACCGCCATCCCCCGCTTCAGCCACTCGGCCCCCTCCCCGATCGACAGAAACCCCAGCTTCGCCGCGCCAATGCACGCGCTGAGTTCGCTTCCGTGCAAGGTGTACACCTCGCGATCAAGGATGTTGGCGAGTAACTGCGCCCAGTATTCGCTGCGTGCACCGCCGCCCACCAGGGCGCAGGCGTTGACCGTCGCGCCGGCGGACAGCGTGGCGTTCATCGCGTCCAGCAGCCCGAAACCGACGCCCTCCAGTACCGCATAACCCAGCATCGCTGGCGTGCAGTCATGGGCCAGGTTCATGAATCCACCGCGCAACAGCGGGTCGTTGTGGGGCGTGCGCTCGCCCGCGAGGTAGGGCAGAAACAGTGGGCTGGAAACCGCCACCGGCTGATCGACCGGCAACTCAGCGTGAACCTGATCGAGCAACGCCTGCTCACTGGGCTGACCCAGCAACCGAGTGACCCAGCGCAGGCAACTTGCCCCGGCCAGCATCGCGCCCATGGTGTACCAGCGCTGCGGCAACGCGTGGCAAAAGCTGTGCACGGCGCTGGCTGGATTGCCCGCCGGATGATCGGTGATGGCGACGATGGCCGCGCTGGTGCCAAGGGTGACGAACGCATCACCGGCGTTGATCGCGCCGATGCCCACTGCGGAAACCGGGTTGTCGCCACCGCCTGCGGCTACAGGCAGACCCAGCGGCAAGCCCAACGCATGCGCTGCCTCGGCACTCAGCCCGGCCGACGGTTGATCGGCCTCCAGCAACCGGGGCATCTGCTCGATGGTCAGCCCGGTGGCGTGGAGCATCGGCGCGTACCACTCGCGCTTGGCCACATCCAGCCACAACGTGCCAGCGGCGTCAGACATGTCACTCACCTGCTCGCCGGTCAGCAGCAAACGCAGGTAATCCTTCGGCGACAACACGCTGGCGATGCGCGCGAACACCTGGGGTTCGTGTTGCTGCATCCACAACAGTTTCGGCGCGGTGAGCCCGGCCATGGCCAGGCTGCCGGTGACGTCGGCGTACTCCGGAAAATCGTTGTTCAACTGCGACGCCTGAAGCACAGCGCGGGAGTCGTCCCAGAGAATCGCCGGGTACAGCACCTGCTCCGCCGCACCCAACAGAACGGCACCGTGCATCTGCCCCGACAAGCCGATGCAGCCGACCCGCGCCCATGCCTGGGGATCGTTTGCCCGCAACTGCCCGAGCGCTGACAGGCAGGCCTGCCACCAATCGGCGGGGTTCTGCTCCGACCAGCCCGACTGCCGGCGGCTGACTTCCACCCGCGCACCGGCCTGGGCCAGCACCACGCCTTCGCCGTCCAGCAGCACGGCCTTGAGCTCGGACGTGCCAAGGTCGATGCCCAGGGAAACAAGGTGATTCATGAAAATTCGGTTCCTGAAAGTTCGGTGCTTAAGAGTTCAGTGCTTGAGAGTTCAGTGCCTGAAAACCCGGTGACTGGCAGCGGACGCTCAAGGGCAACCGCACGAGTTGCGAATCCGTAAGGTCGGCGCCAGTCGCTCCGACACTCGTTTGCCCTCGGGCTTATCGATGCGCTGCAACAGCAACTGCACCGCCCGCGCGCCCAGGGCCTGCACCGGCTGAGCAATCACGCTCAAACGCGGCAGGAAAAAATCCGCCCAGTCGAAATCATCAAAACCCACCAGCGCCATTTGCTCGGGCACGTCGATGTGGGCGTCACGCAAGGCGTGCATGGCGCCAATGGTCATCAGGTTATTCGCCGCCAGAATCGCCGTGGGCGGCGGGTTCAAGCGCAACAACTGAGCAGTGGCGACCCGTGCGGATTCGCTGTTCGACTCGCCGTCGATCAGCAACTGCGGATCCCACGGTACGTCAGCGTCCAACAGCGCCTGCCGGTAGCCCTCGATCCGCTCCTCCGTCGTGCTCAGGCCGCGATGCCCGGCAATCATGCCGATGCGCCGGTGACCGTGGCCGATCAGATGAGCGACCAACTCGCGGGTGGCCTGGCGATTCTCGACGCCGACCTGATCGAAACCCTCGACCGCCATCCGGTCCACCAGCACGCTGGGAATGGCGTTGCTGCGCAGGTAGGCCAACGCAGCCTGCTGCGGGTCGCTGGACGGCGCGAGCAGAATCCCGTCGACGCGACGATGGTGCAGCGCCTGAACCACGCGCAGTTCCTGGGCGGGATCGTCGTGGGTGTCGACGAACAACATCATGATGCCGTGGCGCGCGCATTCGGTTTCGATGGCGTGCACGGTCTCGCTGAAATAGTGGTTCGACAGCGCCGAGATCGCCACGCCGATGGTGTTGGTGCGCGAACGGGCCAGCGAGCGCGCCAGGGTGTTGGGGACGTAGCCCAACTCCTGAACCGCCCGCTGCACCGCTTCCACCGTCTTGGCGCTGACCTTGCGCGTGCCGTTGAGCACGTGTGAAACGGTCGACGTCGACACCCGCGCCCGCTTCGCCACGTCTTCCATTTTGATCACGGCAACGACTCCTTCAGGCCTGCGTCTCAGTGCTTGCTGGACCAGCCGCTGTAGGAACCGACGTTGTCGCGGGTGATCAGTTTCGGCGTGAGTTGGGTGACCGCTTCAGCCGGCTTTTTGTCGTTGAGCAGATCGTTACCAATGACCACTGCTTGCTGCGCCATGGCCCAAGGGTCCTGGCTGGCAGAGGCCTGAATCGAGGTGTCGGCCTTGAGGGCCTGCTCGATGTCTGGCGCGCCGTCCACCGATGTGATGACGATGCCGCTGCGTTTCAGTTGCTTGGCGGCCAGGTCACTGCCGATCGCCTGGGGGTCGTTGATCGCGAACAGGCCGTCGATTTTCGGGAAGCGCGTCAGGTAACCCTGCATCGCGTTCAGGCCACCTTCGCGGGAGCCTTTGGCGTCCTGATCGTCGGAGAGAATCTTGATGTCCGGCGCGGCGGCGAAGGCCGATTTGCAACCGGTGACGCGATCGGTGACGGCGGTCACCTGCGGGCCGTTCTGGATGATCACGTTGCCCTTGCCCGACAGCTTGTCGACGATGAACTGGCAGGCCAGCTTGCCCGCTTCGACGTTGTCGGTCTGCACGGTGGCATCGACGCCGGCAGCGCTGACGTCGACAGCCACGACCTTGATGCCGGCGGCCTGGGCCTTTTTGACGGCCGAGGCAATGGCCTTCGGGTCCACCGCGTTGATCAGGATCAGGTCGACGCCCGAGGCAATAAAGTTGTCGATCTGCGAGAACTGCTTGCTCAGGTCGTAATCGGCGGAGACGGAGGTCACTTTGACAGCGGGGTTGAGCTCCATGGCCTTGGCCTTGGCGCCGTCGGCCAGGGTGACGAAATACGGGTTGCCCAGGGAACCGAGGGTGATGCCGACGGATTTCAGCTCGCGGGCTTCAACGCCCTGGGACAGCAACGCGGCCAGGCACAGGGACACGACAGCGGGGAATTTGCGTTTGACGTTCATGGGTTCTCTCTTGTGATTATTGTCGGAGTCTTCGTTGAAACGCGTGCAGCCATACAAGGTTGGATCAGGTCCGCGCACCGGATTGGCGATAGCGGTCCAGGGCCACCGCCCCGATGATGACGATGCCTTTGATGATGTATTGCCAGATATCGGAAACGCCCAGCAGCACCAGACCGTTGGTCAACACGGCGATGATCAGCGCGCCAATCAGGGTGCCGCCGATGGTACCGACGCCGCCGGTGAAACTGGTGCCGCCAAGGATCACCGCCGCGATGGCGTCGAGCTCGTAGGACTGGCCCAACTGCAGGCCGTTGGCAGCGAACAGGCGGGAAGCGCTCATCACCGCGCCGAGACCGGCCAGCGCACCGGAAACCGCGTAGACGAACAGCAACACCTTCCACACCTTGATCCCGGACAGGCGCGCCGCTTCGGGATTGCCGCCCACCGAGTAGATCTGCACGCCCATCACCGTGCGGCGCAGGATGAACCACGATGCCGCGATGACCGCCACGGCGATGATCACCAGCCACGGCACGCCGAGCACCGAATCGTTGCCGATGAAGGCGAACGGCAGGTCGGGGTTGAACACGGTTTTGTCGTCGGCCAGCAGACGCGCCAGGCCGCGCATGGCGGTGAGTGCGCCGAGGGTGACGATGAACGGCGGCAGGCGCATGAACGCGATCAGTCCACCGTTGACCAGCCCCAGCAGCAGGCCGAAACCGACACCGGCGGCGATGCCGAGCATGCCGAACTGCGGTGACATCGACGCTTGCAGGGCGACCACTGCAGAGGCCGCGAGAATCGCCCCCACGGACAGGTCGATGCCGGCGGTCAGAATGACGAAGGTCATGCCCGCCGCCAACACCACGTTGACCGAAGCCTGCTGGGTGATAATCGACAGGTTCTGCCAGCTCATGAAGGTGTCGGTCATCAGCGAAAAGCCGATCAGCAACAGGATCAGCACCGGCAGCATGCCGACGGTGCGCATCAGTTCGCGGACCCGTTCACGCTTGCTGATGGCGGCAACGGTGGGCGAGTTTTCCAGGGGCAGACTCATGGCCTGGGTTCCTTTTTTATTGTTGTTGAATGGGGTGGTCGAAAGTATCGCGGGCGCCGTGGGCCGCAGCGGCTGCGGCGTTCTCGCTCCCCGTTGCCAGATCGATGATCCGTTCCTGGGAAATCTCTTGCCCCGACGCCCCGCCGACTTCGGCCACCAGCTCGCCTTCGCGCATGATCAACACACGGTCGCAGGTGCCGATGATTTCCGGCAGCTCGCTGGAGATCACCACAATGCCAACGCCGGCCTTGGCCAGCTCGTTGATGATCCGGTAGATCTCGGACTTCGAGCCGATGTCCACGCCGCGGGTGGGCTCATCGAGAATCAGCACGTGGGGCTTGACCTCCAGCAGCCGCGCCAGCAGCACTTTCTGCTGATTGCCGCCGGACAGCGCGCCGACATTGACCTTGCCCGACGCCACGCGGATCGACAGCGAACGGATCGCCTCGATTGCCCGCTGTGCGCCACGGCCGCGATCCAGCACGCCGCCGGCATGGGCGTCGGGCACGCAGGCGCAGACGTTGATGTTGTCGCGCACGCTCATGTCCAGAAACAGGCCCTGGGCCTTGCGATCTTCGGTCAGGTAAACCACCCCCGCACGGATGGCGTCGGTGGGGTTGCGCAGATCGGTGATCGCCTTGCCGGCCACTTCAAGGCTGCCGGAGGTGCGCGGATCGGCAGCGAAAATCAGTCGCGCCAGTTCCGTGCGCCCTGCCCCGACCAGCCCGGCGATGCCCAGCACTTCGCCCGCATGGAGATCGAAGCTGCACGGCTTGACGCGCTTGCCGTCGGCCATGTCGCGCACGCGCATCACCACCGCGCCGGGGTCGTAGGCGGCATGTTCTTTCTTGTAGAAACCGGAGAGGTCGCGGCCGACCATCATCTTCACCAGCGCCTCGGCCGACAGCGCGTCGCGCTCCAGCATGCCGACGTACTCGCCGTCGCGCAGCACTGAGACCCGGTCGGACAGCTCGTAGATTTCGGCCATGCGATGGCTGATGTAAATGATCGCCAGGCCCTGGTCACGCAGCTGCTTGATCAGCGCAAACAGGCGGTCTGTCTCCCGGGACGACAGCGGCGTGGTCGGCTCGTCCATCACCAGGATTTTCGCGTTGGCGTGCAGCGCCCGGGCAATCTCCACCAGTTGCCGCTCGGCAATGGACAGCACGCTGACCTTGGTGGAGGGTTTGAAATCGGCGCCCAGTCGCACCAGGACGTCGACGCAACCGGCCTCCATCGCTTTGCGATCGATGCTCCAGCCACGGCGCAATTCGCGGCCCAGGTAAATGTTCTCGGCGACGCTGAGGTTGGGGCAGAGACTCAGCTCCTGATAGATCACCGCGATGCCACGCGCTTTGGCAGACAAGGGGTCGAATGCGCTCAGGGCCTGGCCGTCGATGCGGATCTCGCCACCGGCGTCGGCCTGGTAAGCGCCGGACAGGATCTTCATCAGCGTCGACTTGCCCGCGCCGTTCTCGCCCATCAGGGCATGAACTTCACCGGCGTACACCTTGAGGGCGACATTTTTCAGCACACGCAGGCCGTTGAAGGTCTTGGAAATGGCGGTCATTTCCAGCACGGGCTGGGGAGACATAGCGGGGACGGCACTCATGGCCGGGCGGCCGATGAAGCAGCAATGACGAGCGCGGACAGCACACGCGGCAATCGAGCAGACGAGCTGATCATGTGAATCTCCGAGGTTTCTTGTTTTTATGCCTGGGCCACCTCTTTGCGGGTGACACTCGGGAATTGCTTTGAAATATTTCGGAACAGCTGAATCCTAGAACAGCTGAATCGATTCACGCAAGCGCTTGCTTTGTTATTTGGAGTTGAGGTCGTGTGGTGTGAGGCCTGGCGCCTTCCCGGCTGAAGCCAGTCCTACTGCGCGGTGTTTCAGTAGGACCGGCTTCAGCCGGGAAGATGCCGGGGTGATCACCCTCGATTCTGCGGTATAAGGTCTGGCGCCTTCCCGGCTGAAGCCGGTCCTACTGGGCGCGGTGGAGGTCAGTCCCGTCGGGGTGCAATGGCAATTCAATGCACGTCGCTCATCGAGGTGAGACGTTTCAGCCTGAATTTGCGGTAGCATTGCTGGCATTTCGATGACGGCCTGAATCAGGAAGCCTTATGTCCAGAATTTCCCACTCCGCTTTGCGTCGCAAATTCCGTGAGCAGCTGGCTTCGCAGCACTGCGTCGAGACGGCTTCAGTGTTCGATCCCATGTCGGCGCGCATTGCGGCGGATCTGGGGTTTGAGGTCGGTATTCTGGGCGGATCGGTGGCGTCGCTGCAGGTGCTGGCAGCGCCGGATTTTGCACTGATTACCCTGAGCGAGTTCGTCGAGCAGGCCACCCGGATCGGCCGTGTCGCGCAGCTGCCGTTCATTGCCGACGCCGACCATGGCTACGGCAACGCCCTGAACGTCATGCGCACCGTGGAAGAACTGGAGCGCGCCGGTGTGGCGGCGCTGACCATCGAAGACACCTTGCTGCCCGCGCAATTTGGCCGTAAATCCACGGACCTGGTCTCCATCGAAGAAGGCATCGGCAAGGTCAAGGCCGCCCTTGAAGCCCGCGTCGACCCGGAACTGACGATCGTCGCCCGGACCAATGCCGGCGTGCTGCCGGTCCAGGACATCATCGAACGCACCCTGGCCTACGAAAAGGCCGGTGCCGACGGCATCTGCATTGTTGGCATCAAGGACTTCGAGCACCTGGAGCAGATTTCGGAAAAGCTCACCGTCCCGCTGATGCTGGTGACCTACGGCAATCCCGAGCTGAATGACCGGCAGCGCCTGGCTGATCTGGGGGTGCGGGTGGTGGTCGCCGGTCACGCGGCGTACTTTGCCGCGATCAAGGCCACCTACGACAGCCTCCGTGCCCAGCGTCAGGTCACCCACAGCACCTCGAACCACAGCGCCACCGAACTGACCCACACCTACACCTTCCCGGAAAATTACGTGGCCTGGGCCAAGGATTTCATGGATGTGAAGGAATGAGGCTGTGGCGTGACGCCAATGTGCGTCACGCCACGTAAACCCCTGATCTACCCCTTCGATCCGTCGACACCGCGCCGGATCAAGCGGCTTGAAACAGCCTGGGGGTTACTTCAGGTGGGTCTGAAAGAACGCCGTCAGCCTGTCGAAAGGGATCAGATTCACCCGGTCATACAGGTCCACGTGCCCGGCACCCGGAATGATCACCAGCTCTTTGGGCTGACCGGCCAGGCGATACGCCTCCTCGCTGAACTCACGGGAATGGGCATTCTCGCCAGCGATGAACAGCATCGGCCGCGGTGAAATCGTCTCGATGTCAGCGAAAGGATAGAAGTTCATGAACTTCACGTTGCTGCTCAGCGTGGGGTGCGTGGTCAATTCAGGCGACTGGCCCTTGGGGGTGAACTCGCCCCGTGGGGTCCGGTAGAAGTCGTAAAACTCACGCTCGATCGGGTTGGACTGCTCGGTGAGTGTGTCCACGGTGCCGCTGGTGTACTGGGTTTTGCCGCCGGCGAATTCGACGTCGCGTTGTGCAGCGGCGGCCGCGATGGCTTCTTTGCGTTGCTCGACACTGACCAAATGATGCAGGCCGTTGCGATTGACGCCGCCCATGTCATACATGCTCACCGTGGCGACGGCCTTCATGCGCGGATCGATCTTCGCGGCGCTGATGGCGAAACTGCCGCTGCCGCAGATGCCCAGCACGCCGATGCGGTCGCGGTCGACGAAACCCTGGCTGCCGAGGTAATCAACGGCGGCACTGAAGTCTTCGGCGTAGATCTCAGGGGACACCAGATTACGCGGCCGGCCTTCACTTTCGCCCCAGAAGGACAGATCGATCGCCAGCGTAATGAACCCCTGCTCGGCGAGTTTCTGCGCGTACAGGTTCGAGCTCTGTTCTTTCACGGCGCCCATGGGGTGACCGACGATGATCGCCGGGTACTTGCGGCCGCTGATCATGTCCTTGGGCACGAACAGGTTGCCCACTGTTTTCATCTGGTATTGATTGTTGAACGTCACCTTCTGCCGGGTGACCTGTTCACTGGTGTAGAAATTGTCAGCTCCGCTGGACATATCGGCTCCCATTGTGGCGAATGAGCTGACCAGCAAGGCCAGCCCCATCATCAGCTGTTTCATGAATGTCTCCGGCGCCGGGGCGCGGCGCGAATGAAGTGTGCGATGCACATATTCATGGGGCAGCCCGGGCAGGCAGTAGAGCGATCCGGTGGCTTTCTTGCCCGATCCGATCAATCCGCAGGGGTGAGGCTGGACGGCTGTTTTACCGGGCCCGTACAGTTCCGGCTCGGCACGACAGCAAAACCACGGCAACGCCGCGGCAAAACCAGGGGGGGAACATGGGCGACACCGCGATTTCAATGCAGGCAACAGGCAGCGACACCCGAGCCCAGTTGCAATCGCTGACGCGCATCATCGGCAGCCTGACGCCGGCCTCCGGTGATTTCCCCACCGTCATCACCGGCCTCGGCCTTTTTCGCCGAGAAGCGCCCTCGCCGCCGGTCACCTGCATCCTGGCCCCGAGCATCGTGCTGGTGGTTCAGGGCGCCAAGGAAATGGTCATCGGCAGCGATGTCTATCCCTACGACACGACGCGCTTTCTGATCACCTCGCTGGACGTACCGGCCAACTCCGCCGTGACCCTCGCCAGCGCGGACGTGCCCTGTCTGGGACTGGTCTTCAAGCTGGACCTGCGCACCTTGACCGAGCTGATCGCCCAAGGGGACATCCCGGCACCGAAGGAGCGCACCGTGCGCAAAAGCGCGGGCATTGCCAGCCTGACCGCAGCGCTGCTCGATCCCCTCGCCCGACTGGTCAATCTGTTGCAGGAGCCCGACGCCATTCCGGTGCTCTGGCCCCTGTTGCAGCGCGAGATTCACTTCCGGCTGCTCCAGGGCGATCGGGCGCCGCTGCTGAGGCATATTGCTTCGGTCGACAGTCAGGGTTACCGGATTGCCAGGGCCATCGACTGGCTGAAGCTCAATTACACGACGTCCTTGCGCGTCGAAGAGCTGGCCGCGCGGGTGCAGATGAGCGCGCCGAACTTCCACCTGCACTTTCGCAACCTCACGTCCATGAGCCCGCTGCAGTACCAGAAATGGCTGCGCCTGAACGAGGCGCGACGGCTGATGCTCAACGAACACCAGGACGCCGCCAGCGCCGCGTTCAAGGTCGGTTACGAAAGCCCGTCGCAGTTCAGTCGCGAGTACGGTCGGCTGTTTGGCGCACCGCCGAAAAAGGACATCGCGCGGATGCGCAGCCAGGCTGCGGCGGGGTGAAGACCAACCCTCGCCAGCCCCTTAGTCTTTTTTCACCGGCCCGGCCAGGTAGGTCTGCTCGGTCACCGGCTCCAGCCAGTCAACCGGCTTGCCGTCCAGCGCTTCGTTGACCGCGACGTGTTGCATGGCGGTGGTGTCGGTCGCGCCGTGCCAGTGACGACGGCCGCAATTGCACCAGATCAGGTCGCCCGGACGGATTTCGGTTTTCGGCCCGCCTTCGCACTGGGTCCAGCCGACGCCGTCGGTGACCAGCAGGATCTGCCCCAGCGGGTGGGTGTGCCAGTTAGTGCGCGCGCCGGGCTGGAAATTGACGATAGCCAGGCCGACCCGCGCCGGTGCCGGGGCGTTGAAAATCCGGTCGATTCTGACGTCGCCGGTGAACCAGTCTGCCGGCCCCTTGATGGCCTTGGCCGAGCCGGCGCGGTGGATCTGCATGTCTTCATTAGCGGTATCAGTGGCGCTCACGGTGGCATTCATAATGATCTCCAGAAAATGTGCAGCCAGCGTAACAAGGGCTTATTGCCGACAGTATCCGTAGAATGCTTTGATCAAAATGAAGGGATGCTTCGCAATGGCGGACTACAAACTCGATGACCTGGCGGTGTTCCTTGCGGTCGGCCGCGAAGGGAATTTCACCCGTGCCGCCGCCGCGCTGGGCATCTCACCCTCCGCCGTCGGCCAGACCATACGCCTGCTTGAGGAGCGTCTCGGCGTTCGCCTGCTCACCCGCACCACACGGAGTGTGACCCGCACCGAGGCCGGCGAGCAGTTGTTCAAGGGCCTGGCGCCACTGCTTGACGGCATCGAGGAACAGGTCAACGCCGCCATCGAGCATAGCGCCCGACCTTCCGGCACGGTGCGCATCACGGCGGACGAGTTCGCCGCGCGTTACGTGCTCTGGCCGCGACTCAGACCGTTGCTCGATCAATACCCTGACATGACCATCGAGCTGGTCACCGACTACGGCCTGACCGACATCGTCGCCCAGCGCATCGACGCCGGCGTGCGCCTGGGTGACACCCTCGCAGCGGACATGATCGCCGCGCCGATTGCCCCGCCGTTGCGGCTGATGACCGTGGCGTCCCCCGATTACCTGGCGCGGCATTCCACGCCCCGGGTGCCGGAAGACCTGCCCGGCCATCGCTGCATCAACCTGCGATTGCCGACCCATGGCGCGCTGTATCAATGGGAGTACGCCAAAAACGGCCGCGAGACCCGCGTGCGCGTCGACGGCCCGCTGATCATGAACAGTGTGTTTCAGATTCTGCAGGGGTGCCTGGATGGCGTCGGTCTGGCGCAGCTCCCCGAGGGGCTCGTGGCTGGGCATATCGAGCAGGGCGAACTGGTGGAAGTGCTGGCCGATTGGTGCGAGCCGTTCGAGGGCTATCACCTGTACTACCCAAGCCGGCGCCAGCACACGGCAGCGTTTCGCGTGGTGCTGGAGGCGCTGCGGATCAATCCGCTGGTTTGAGAAGACGGGTCAGAAAAAAAGGGTTCAGAAGTCGAAGCTGAACTGATCCTGGGAGCTCAGATCGATGGTCCGCGAGATCACGAACGGCAGGATCGCGTCGGCGATCGGCTGCAGCTGTTTGCTGATGTAGTGGTCGTAATCGATGGCCGCCGTCCGCACTTCCAGCGGCTCCGGGCCGGCGACCGTGATCACGTAGCTGATCCAGCCGCCATTCTGGTACTGCAACGGCCGACCCTGTTGGCGGTTGTACTCATCGGCCAGCCGCGCGGCTCGCACATGGGGCGGCACGTTGCGTTCGTAATCGTCGAGGGCCCGGCGCAGGCGCTTGCGGTAGATCAATTGACCGTCGAGTTCCCCGGCCAGGGTTCGGCTCACGTATTCCCGAATGTATTCCTGAAACGGCTGACGCTGGAAAATCCGCAGATACAGTTCCTGCTGAAAGGTCCGGGCCAGCGGCGACCAGTCGGTGCGCACCACCTCCAGGCCCTTGTAGACCATTTCGTCTTCGCCATTGGCGCGGGTCACCAAACCCGCATAACGCTTCTTGCTGCCCTCCTCCGCACCGCGAATCGTCGGCATGAGGAAGCGCTTGAAGTGGGTTTCGAATTGCAGCTCGAGCGCACTCTCCAGCCCGTATGCCTCTTTCACATGAGCACGCCACCAGTCGTTGACCAGCTGGACCAGCGCGGTGCCGATCTGCGCGGCATCGGCCTGCGCGTGGGCTTTTTTCAGCCAGACAAACGTCGAGTCAGTGTCGCCGTAAATCACTTCATAACCCTGGGCTTCGATCAGCAGCCGGGTCTGGTGCATGATCTCGTGCCCGCGCAGGGTGATCGACGAAGCCAGCCGCGTGTCGAAAAAGCGGCAGCCGCTGGAACCCAGCACGCCATAGAAGGCGTTCATGATGATTTTCAGCGCCTGGGACAGCGGCGCATCACGCTCGCGTTTGGCGACTTCGCGCCCTTCGGCCACCCGCGAGACGATGGCTGGCAGACAGTGCCGCGTCCGGGAAAAACGCGCGCCACGAAAGCCTTCCACCGACGCACTGTCATCGGGGTGCTTGAGGCCCTCGATCAAGCCCACGGGGTCAATCAGAAAGGTGCGGATGATCGACGGATACAGGCTTTTGTAATCAAGGACCAACACCGATTCGTACAGCCCGGGGCGGGAATCCATGACAAAACCGCCGGGGCTGGCTTCCGGCATGCGCTCGCCGAGGTTCGGCGCGACGAAGCCCTGGCGGTGCATCAGCGGGATGTACAAATGCTCGAACGCGGCCACCGAACCGCCGCTTCGGTCCACCGGCAGGCCGGTCACCGTGGCGCGTTCGAGAAGGAACGTCAGCAGCTCGGTCTTGGCAAAAATCTGCGTGACCAGCTCGCAGTCCTTGAGGTTGTAACGCGCCAGCGCCGGCTTGTCCTCGGCGAACATACGGTTGATCTCGTCCATGCGCTGATACGGATTGTTGATGGCCTTGCCTTCTCCCAGCAGCGTTTGCGACACGTTTTCCAGACTGAACGAGGGAAAGCTCCAGGTCGCTGAACGCAGCGCCTCGATGCCGTCGATGATCAGACGCCCGGCCGCCGCCGCGAAAAAGTGATTGTTGCGCGCGCCGTGTTCGCGCCAGGTCATCACCTCCCCGCCGCGACCCAGGCGCAGCGGCACGTTCAGGCGCCGCGAGTGCTCGTGCAGCACGCGCAGATCGAACTGCACCACGTTCCAGCCGATGATCCCGTCGGGGTCATGACGGGCCATCCATTCGTTGAGTTTTTCCAGCAGCGCGACGCGAGTGTCGCAGTATTCGAGCTTGAAATTCACCTGGGCGTGATCGCCGTTGGCCGGGCCGAGCATGTACACCTGACGCTCGCCGCAGCCATGCAGGCCGATGCAATACAGCTCGCCGCGCTCGGTGGTCTCGATGTCCAGGGACACCAGTTTCAGGGTCGGTCGGTAACCGGGATCAGGCCTGAGTTGCGCGTCCAGCAACAGGCCACTGGCATCCGGCCGGCCACTGAACTGCACCGGCGCGGTGATGAAACGCTCCATCAGGTAACGCTCGGGCGGGCGGATATCGGCTTCGTAGACGTCGACGCTGGCTTTGCGCAGGTCACCTTCCAGGTTCATCAACTGGCGATGCTGCCGCGTGTACAGCCCGAGCACCGGGCGGTGGCGGAAATCACACAGCGCCAGCGGCTTGAGCTCGACATGCCGCTCGTTGCGCAACACGGCTTCAGCGCGCTCGCGGTGCTGCTCCGGAATGAACGCGACGGAGGTCTGATACGGCAGGCGCACCTGACGCGGGCCCTCATCGGTGGCCAGCCAGAATTCCACCTCGGTGCCGGCGTCCGTGTCGCGCCAATGCCGGGTCAGGACGAAGCCCTGCTGTAAATCCACCGCTGTAACCTCGTCACTGTTTATTTCAGAGGAGGATTCTACGGTGAATGATGCAGGAAAGCGCGGCGGCTGCCGGAACGATGTGGTTCCATGGACATCACAACAACTCGACCATCATCTGAGGGATCCAGCATGCACGTTCGACGTACCGCCCTGAGCGCTTCCATCCTCGCCGCCCTTTTTGCCTGCAGCGCCTACGCCGCCGATGTCTCCCCCGAGCAGTTATTGAAGAAGGCCGAAGCCGAGCAAAAACCCTATCTGGCCACGGTCAAGCAACTGGTCAACATCGACACCGGGACGGGTCAGGCGGCGGGCCTGAAAATGGTCAGCGCGGTGCTGGTCGAACGACTAAAGGCTTTAGGCGCGACAGTCGAAACCACGCCGGCGACACCCTCGGCAGGCGATAACATCGTCGGCACCCTCAAGGGCACGGGCAGCAAATCCTTTCTGCTCATGATCCATTACGACACCGTGTTCGGCCCGGGCACTGCGGCCAAGCGACCTTTCCGCGTCGACGGCGAGCATGCGTACGGCCCCGGTGTAGCCGATGCCAAAGGGGGCGTGGCAATGGTGCTGCACACGCTGAAGCTGCTGGAATACGAGAAATTCAAGGACTTCGGCACGATCACCGTGCTGTTCAACCCTGACGAAGAAACGGGCTCGGCCGGCTCGAAAACCCTCATCGCCGAACTCGCCCGCAAGCACGACTACGTGTTCTCGTTCGAGCCACCGGACAAGGACGCCGTGACGGTCGCGACCAACGGCATCAACGGCGTGTTCGTCGACGTCAAAGGCAAATCCTCCCACGCCGGTTCGGCCCCGGAAGCCGGGCGCAACGCCGCCATGGAACTGGCCCACCAACTGGTGCAGCTCAAGGACCTGGGCGACCCCGCCAAGGGCACCACAGTCAACTGGACGCTGATCAAAGGCGGCGAGAAGCGCAACATCATCCCCTCCAGCGCCGCGGCCGAAGGCGACATGCGCTACTCCGACCTGAGCGAATCCGACCGCGTGCTGGCTGACGGACAACGCATCGTGCAAGGCAAAATGATCGACGGCACCGACGTCACCTTCCGCCTCGACAAAGGCCGCCCCCCACTGGCCAAAAACCCCGCCACCGACGACCTCGCCAAAACCGCGCAAGCGATCTACGCCAAAACCGGCCGCACCCTCGAACCCATCGCCATGCGCTTCGGCACCGACGCCGGTTACGCCTACGTCCCCGACAGCCAAAAACCCGCCGTCCTCGAAACCATGGGCGTCGTCGGCGCCGGCCTCCACGCCGACGACGAATACATCGACCTCAGCAGCATTGCCCCCAGGCTGTACCTGACCGCGGCGATGATCATGGAGTTGGCCGGGAAATAAAGCGGGGCTGACGCTCCTCAGGGCTTACTGAAAGGCCAGTTCCGGTGGGACGCGGAGCGTCAGAGGCGGCATTACCCCGCGGGGCGTGGGAACGATCAGGCATAGAACCGCAAGATTGATGGTGCCCAAACCGGCCCCTTCCCGGCTAAAGCCGGTCCCACTAACAGCAGCGCGTGCAGCCTGTGGGATTGGCTCGGACTGTAGGACCGGCTTCAGCCGGGAAGCTTTTGATCTTGATCTGCTTTTGATCTTCATGCGCAAAAAGCCCAGTCACCACCACGCGGAGCGTGGGAACGATCAGGCATAGAACCGCAAGATTGATGGCGCCCAAACCGGCCCCTTCCCGGCTAAAGCTGGTCCCACTAACAGCAGCGCGTGCAGCCTGTGGGATTGGCTCGGACTGTAGGACCGGCTTCAGCCGGGAAGCTTTTGATCTTGATCTGCTTTTGATCTTCATAAGCAAAAAGTCCAGACACCGCCAATCGCGACTTGGGTGCAGGCCGAACGCAGACGACGCGCAGTGGGTCGAGCCGCATGGATGCGGCGAGAGCGCCGTCAGGACATGGATGTCCGTTCGGCGCGGGCCCACGGAGCGTCGTCGGAGTGAGGGTATCCCGACGGAGGAGGGACCTAACCAGGAGCAAGCACCCTTGGTTACTTGGGGTGCTTTTCCAAGTAACTCGCCGAAGGCGAAACAGTCTGCCCCCAGGCAGACGCCCTTGGTCTTCATGAGCCCCGCCGCAGTTCTAAAACCGGGGACAGATTAATTTACGATGAAGCGCTGTAAATAAATCAGTCCCCTTTCAGAGTCCGATGAAGCGCTGTAAATAAATCAGTCCCCTTTCAGAGTCAGTCCCCTTTCAGGGCGCCCACGACGCCTGCCACTATCCGGTCCACCTCATCCCCATCGACCACCAACGGCGGCAACAACCGAATCGTCTGCCCCCGCGTCACGTTGATCAACACCCCATACTCCCGCGCCGCCACCAGACACACATCCCGAATCGGCCGCGTCAACTCAACCCCGATCATCAACCCCATCCCCCGCACCTGCGCCACATCAGGGTGCCCCGCCAGCGCAACGCGCAAGCCCGCCAACAACCGCTCACCCTGCACCGCCGCATTACGCAAAAGCCCCTCCCCCTCAACAATATCCAACACCGTACAACCCACCCGGCACGCCAACGGATTACCGCCAAACGTACTGCCATGACTGCCCGGCGTGAACAACCGCGCCACCGCCGCCGTCGCCAGACACGCACCAATGGGAATTCCATTGCCCAACGCCTTCGCCAGCGTCATCACATCCGGCACGATCCCCTCATGCTCAAAGGCAAACCAGCGCCCCGTCCGACCCATGCCAGTCTGAATCTCATCCAGCATCATCAGCCAGCCGTTTTGCGTGCAATGATCGCGCAGCGCCTTCAGATACCCCGGCGGCGGTAACGCCACGCCACCCTCCCCCTGAATCGGCTCGACCAGCACAGCGACAATGCGCTCGCCATACGCCGCCGTCGCCTGTTTAACCGCGACGATGTCACCGAAACCCACCTTCACGAACGCCCCCGACATCGGCTGATAACCCAGCCGCGCGGCGCCGTTGTCACTGGCCGACAACGTGCCGAGGGTGCGGCCGTGAAAGGCGTTGTCCATCACCAGCACCAGCGGGTGCTCGATACCTTTGGCCCAGCCATACAAACGCGCCAGCTTGAGCGCGGTCTCGTTGGCCTCGGCGCCGGAATTGTTGAAAAACACCTGCTCCAGCCCCGACAGCCGGGTCAGACGCTGCGCCAGCTTCTGCTGCCAGTCGATGCGGTAATGGTTGGACGTGTGCAAGAGCAGCCCGGCCTGCTCGCTGATCGCCGCGACAATCTGCGGATGGCTGTGACCGACGTTGGTCACGGCGACACCCGCGACAGCGTCCAGGTACTGACGGCCGCTGTCATCCCACAGCCGCGCGCCTTCGCCACGAATGAAGCTCAAGGGCATCGGTTTGTAGGTGTTCATCAGGCAGGCGGCGGTCATGTCGGTGGCTCCATCACGGGTAAGTGAGGCCAGTATCGTTAGCCCGTTCTGATGTATAAAGATCGCCATCCTTCAGTGACTTTAAAGCAGGGCTTGATAATGGACGTGTTTCTGGCGATGACGGTGTTCGTCAAAGTGGTGGAAGGCGGCAGCATGACCGCGGCCGCGCGCCAGTGCGAAATGTCGACGACCATGGTCGGCAACCACCTCAAAGCCCTGGAGCAACGCTTGGGTGTGAGCCTGTTGCAGCGCACCACGCGCCGGCAAAACCTCACTGAATTCGGCCTGGAATACTACCGGCGTTGCGTCGAAGTGCTGGGGCTGGTCAACGACTCCGAGCGCATGGCTGAACAGGCGCAGACTGAGCCCAGCGGCACCTTGCGCGTCACCGCCCCGCCGGCCTTCGGCGCCGAGCGCCTGGCGCCGCTGCTCAGCGAGTTCGTCCAGCGCTACCCGCAGATCAAGGCCGAGGTGGTGCTCAGCAATCAGACCATGGACCTGATCGAGCACGGCTTCGACGCCGCCATCCGCCTCGGCACCCCCGAATCATCGGCGTTGATCACCCGGCCACTCCAGGACTACACCCTGACCATCTGCGCGGCCCCCGCCTACTTGAAACGTCGGGGTACCCCGAAAACCGCCGACGACCTGCGTGACCACGATTGCCTGGCGTTCGCCTACCCGGCCGGTGACGACTGGCGTGCCGCCGAAAAACTGTGGCGCCTGACCGGCCCCGACGGCGTGATGGAAGTGCCGGTGTCGGGCTCGATGATCGTCAACAGCACGCCGGCGCTGCGCCAGGCCGTGCTCGCCGGGATGGGCGTGTCGATGCTGCCTGACGTGCTCATCAGCGAGGACCTGGCCAGCGGAAAGCTCGTGCCGTTGCTGCAGGATTACCAGCCGCCCAGCCGCACGCTGTGGCTGATGTACCCCCAGGACCGCTACCGCCTGCCCAAGGTGCGGCAGTTCGTCGAGCACGCGTTGCGCGCCTGGGGCAAATAAGCGCTCACGCCAGAGACGTCCTCAACGCGAATTGATAGCAGGCATGTCGGCTATCGACCGACAGAAATAGTGCCCCGTTGCCCCCATCGATACAGTCGTCGCAACACTCAACGACAGGCATCGAGGTTGACAATGTCACGGGCCATCAAATTTCATCGCTTCGGCAAAGCCGATGTGCTCTGTTGCGAGGAGCAGCCTGACCGGTCCCCCGGCCCACAGGAAGTGCTGGTGCGTGCCGAAGCCATCGGCATCAGCTGGGACGACGTGTTGTGGCGGCAGAACCTGTCACTGGCACCGGTGCAACTGCCAGCCGGGCTGGGCAGCGAAATGGCCGGCGTCGTCGAAGCCGTGGGCGCTGGCGTGACCGACCTGAAGGTGGGCGACCACGTGGCGAGCTTCAAAGCCATGAGCGTCAACCAGTACCCGGTGTGTGGCGACCACGTGATGGTGCCGCGCAACGCGCTGACCCGATACCCGGACGCACTGACACCGGTGGAAGCCAGCGTTCACTTCACGCCGATGCTGCTGGCCTGGTTTGCCTTCGTCGAGCTGACCAACGTGCAACCCGGCCAGACCGTTCTGGTCACCGACGCGACCTACAGCCCCGGAATTGCCTTCGTGCAGTTGGGCAAAGCGTTGGGGCTACGGGTCATTGCCGCGACGCCCCACGCGGAGGACCGTGAATACCTGCTGGCGAACGGCGCCCATCGGGTGATCGTCACCGACGAGGACGACATCTGCCTGCGCATCGAGTCGCTGACCCACGGCCACGGCATCGAAGCAGTGTTCGACGGACTGGGCGGCATGCAGATGTCGATGCTGGGCGACGTGTTGGCGCCCCGCGGCGACCTGGTGCTGTACGGCCTGCGCGGCGGCAACAAGACACCCTTCCCGGCGCAGCAGGCGTTTCGCAAGAACATGCGCTTCCACGTGCACTGCCTGGAAAATTTCACCGGCAAGCCGGAGCTGGGCATCGAGCAGAACGGCCCTGCACTGCAACGGGCACTGGACGCCATCAACGAACTGACCGCCAAAGGCCTGCTCAAGCCGGACATTCACCGCGCCTGGCCGTTCGAGCAGTTCGGCAAGGCCCACAACCACCTCGACGAGCACCCGGTGCGCGGCCGCGTGGTCCTGAAAGTCAGATAAGCACACGCCGCCGTTCACATCGGGTAACAGACCTGAAGAACTGCCTTGGTTGACGTCGGAGACGCGACGGCCACACTCCAGAAAAGGACTTTCCGAGCGAATGACCGCTCACCCCGCTCCGCCCGCGGAGCTCCATCACACGTCAAGGAATGACTGTATGCCCCTCAACTCATCCGCTGCATCCCGCCCGCCCCATGTCGACTGGATGGCGCAAACGGCTGAACTCGGCCGCTTGCGCATCGACCAACTCATCCTGCCCGGCGCCCACAATTCCGGCAGTGACAAGCTGTCCCCCAACTTCGCCGTACCCCAGGAGATGGCCCAGGACGTCGCGCCCCTGGAACAACTGCGCCAGGGGGTGCGCGCGCTGGATTTGCGCGTGGCGTTTTATTCAAAGTACGAAAAGGGTGACCCGCGGCGTTTTCAGCTGTTTCACCTGACCTCGTCGGGGCGCACGGTCGCCGGGGATATTCTGGCGTGCGTCCAGGGCTTTTTTGAAGAACTGGAGCAGAACGGCTCCCCGGCGCGTGAAATCGTTGTGCTGGATTTCCACCAGTTCAAGGATTTCACCGAACTGACCCATCGGGAATTTCAGGGCCTGCTCAGCTCAACCCTGGGCACTAGGACAGTGCCGCGCACCCTGCGCCAACTCACCCTGGAAGACATCTGGAACGATCACCCGGGCAAGAACGTGGTGCTGGCCTACAACCGGAATTCGGGTGACGAGCTGCTGTGGCCCGGGGTCAAGCAACGCTGGCCCGGGGCGAACCTGTTCAACACCAACACCCTGAAGGCGTTCATCAACGAAGTCGCGGTGGAGTACAAACCCGAGTTCAGCCTGACCGCCATCCAGTGCGCCAAGTATTCGCTGCCGCTGCACGCACCCAGTGACCTGAGCCGGAAGATCGATCAGTGGTTCGAATCGACGGACGAGAACAGCTTCATTCAGAATTTCTACATCATCAACACCGACTGGACCCTGCGCAGCGCCTTGATCGCTCAGTGCCGTCACGCCAATGGTGTGCGTGCCCGCTTCACTGTGCGCCATCCCGATCTACCGCTGCAGCCCAAGCGGCGAGCCGTCAGCGTCGGGTGATCAGCAGCGGGTGATCAGACCCTGGCGGGCGACGCGGATCAGCTGGTGAATCACCGCCTCCGCGCGCTCGGCCGTGGGCGCCTGGATGACCGCCAGATCAAACTGATCGTTGCTGAAGCGCTCGAGGGCGTCGTGGGTTTCGATGAATTGAATGAGGAAAGCGTGGGGGCCGCCCTGGCGACGCGGCCAGCCGTCGAGGTAACGCAGCAGCGTCGGCTGATGGGCACCGCCCAGAAGGATTTGCGGATTGCGACGATTGAACTGGCTGGCGATGGGCGCCAGACGAACGAGGGGACGCGGGTGGGAATGACTGCTCATAGTGTCGTTTTCTCTGCCTCATTGATCCGCTGGGCAGCGGTGAGAGGCAACACCGAACCAGCGCTTTAGCGGAATTTCGATGACGATTGACCGTCACCCGGCGCCCCGCAAGTAGCTGTTTAAATCGGCGCATGGACGGCATCCTAGAGAAGCGGCGTGGGCATTGTCAATCAGCGGCTCCTGTCGTTTGTTGGCTGAACCGAACGCAAAAAAAATCCCGGCGTCGCCAGAGGCCGGGATTGGGTTGCCAGGAAGCTGGCCGGGGAATCAGCGACGTGCGATCAATCGGTCAAGCGAAAGGCGGCCGGCGCCTTCGAAGAGCACCGCCACAGCGCCGGCGATCAACGCCAGGCCGAACTCATAACCGTTGTTGGCCATGAACAAGCCGTTGTGGATGTGCACCGTGAGGATCGCCACCACCAGCATCACGATCACCACCAACGCCGCAGGCCGTGCCAGCAGGCCAAGGAACAGCGCCAGACCCCCGAAGAATTCTGCGCTGCCGGACATCAACGCCATCAGGTAGCCAGGGTTCAGGCCCAGGCTCGCCATGTACTGGCCGGTGCCTTCAAGGCCATAGCCGCCGAACAGGCCGAACAGCTTCTGGCTACCGTGGGCCATGAGAATGATACCGATTAGGACCCGCAGGGCGGTGATGCCGAAACCGGCGTGGGTGTTGAAGATCGATTTGAGTTGAGCATTCATGGCGGGCATTCCGAGGGATGTGAGAATGGCGCCATCTTAATCGGTTCTACAAATATGAGAATCGCAAAATACGCGCCATACCTATCGAACTATTAGATCTTTCAGCGCGTCGCCGGACGCTCCAGTGAACTGCGGACCTGATCAAATGCGAGGTAGTACTTGTTGACGCTGTTGACGTAACTCACGACGTTCTTGCCGCCCTGCTCCATCGCCACGCGCTCGACCTGAAAAAACCACTGGTTCGGGTTAAGCCCCTGGCGCTTCGCTTCCGCGCGCATGGCCTGCACCCGCTCCGGGCCGAGGTTGTAGGCGGCCAGGGTGAAGGCCATGCGCTCGCGCTCGTTGATTTTCGGGCTGGCGAAAAACTTGCGCCGCAGCAGCGCCATGTATTTGCTCGCCGCCTGCACGTTGCCGTCGAGGTCATGAATATTGTCGACGCCGACGCGCTGGGCGGCCGACGGCGTAATCTGCAGCAGGCCCGTTGCGCCGCTGCCGCCCTTGGCAACCGGGTTGAGGGAAGATTCCTTGAACGCCACGGCGGCGAGGTCCAGCCAGTCCATCTTCTGTTTGTCGGCATGCAGTTGCAGCGTGGGGCGGAGTTTTTCCAGGCGCTGACGGTCTTCGCGGGCCAGCGGATTGTGGATCTGGTAGCGGTCCTTGTAGGCGGTCTGGAAGGCAGCGTCCTGATTGCGCGGCGGTTCGTAGGTTTGCAAGAAACGGTCAACGGCGCCGCGCAACACCACGGCGTCCTTGCGCACAAACCAGTTCATGTCGCCCGGATCGCTCAAGGCCGCAGCGCGGTCGATGCGCAGTTTCGGCATCACTTTGGCCCAGCGCTCGGCGATCGGTTGCTCGACCACGGTCAGGTGATAAACCCCGGCCTGGACCATTTCCAGCACGTCTTCCACCGCCAGGCTCGGGTCGACCCACTCGATCTTCACCGGCGGCAACTTGCGCAGGGCCAGTTTCTGGTTGAGCTGAAGAATGGCTTCATCGGCGGCGCTGCCGCTGGTCAGCATCAGTGTGCGGCCGGAAAGTTGTTCCGGGTGTCGGAGCCCGCGCTCACCCTTGACGCCGACCACCACCAGCGGCACCTGGGCCACCACCGGTTCAGACGCGTCAACGTAATGCGCGGCGCTGGCGTCGAGCAGTTCGCCCGGCGCAACCATGTCACCTTCGCCCCGCTGCAGCGCGGCAAGCAATTGATCCTTGGCTTTGGGAATGAGTTTGAGGGAGATTTTCTGACCGTCGCGGGCATGGCTGTTGAGGTAGGTTTCGAACGCCTGCAAGCGACGGCACTCGACGCCCACGGGCTCACCCTGAACTTCAGCGGAGCTGTTACGGCTCTGATTGACCAGCACCCGCAGGACTTTGCCGCTGCGGATTGCCGGCAGGTCGCGCACCTGATTCTTCTTGATCACCACGGGCGGGCCGGCGGGTCGCGGCGACGCATGGCCGGGCACGGCCATGACGCACATCAGGGAAAACAGGGACGCTCGGATCATTGACGCTCCGACGAAAGGCCGAAAAAGACGGGCTTGAAGTCTGCGTCGCGCAGCTGACAGGCTCGCGGCGTGCATCGCGGCGTGCGTCAACAAAACGGGATCACAGGGTTCGGGTATTCCAAGCAGTTGAGCCTGCTTGTTTTTTATCGCTTCAATCGCTCTGTTATTCTTCTCGGCCTCTGGCCTGAGGTAGCACCATGCAACTAATAGACATTGGCGTCAACTTGACCAACCCCAGCTTCGCCGCCCGCGAACGCGAGGTGGTGGAGCGCGCGTACGCCGCCGGCGTCGGTCAGTTGATCCTCACCGGCACCGACGTCGAGGGCAGCGAAAACGCCCTTGTGTTGTCGCGCCAGCTTGATGAAAGCGCCGAGCGATTGTTCAGCACTGCCGGCATTCATCCGCACTCGGCAAGCGCCTGGACGGGCGAAACCGAAAACCAGCTCAGGGCGCTGCTGCGTGAAAAAACGGTCTGCGCCGTGGGTGAATGCGGGCTGGATTTCAATCGCGACTTCTCCCCTCGCCCGCAGCAGGAAAAGGTCCTGGAAGCGCATCTGGCATTGGCTGTCGAGTTGCAGCTGCCGGTGTTTCTCCATGAGCGCGACGCCGACGAGCGCCTGCTCGCCATTTTGCGGGACTACCGCGACCAGCTCCCGGCGGCGGTGGTGCATTGCTTCACCGGGGAAAAACGCGCGCTGTTCAACTATCTGGACCTGGACCTGCACATCGGCATCACCGGCTGGATCTGCGACGAACGCAGGGGCACGCACTTGCACCCGCTGGTCCGCGAAATTCCGCGCGGCCGCCTGATGCTGGAAAGCGACGCGCCCTACCTGCTGCCCCGCACCTTGCGCCCCAAGCCGAAGAACGGCCGCAACGAACCGGCCTATCTGCCCGAGGTTCTTCGCGAAGTGGCGCTGCATCGAGACGAGAGCCCGGAGGATGTCGCGGCCCACACCACTGATTGCGCACGGGCGTTTTTTGCGTTGCCGGTGGTGGAAGCTGCCACTCAAGCGTCGTAACAGTCGCAACAGTCGCCGGCATGTTTCGCAGGTCGAAGTTGCAGGCGCGCCGTCTGACGTGTCATCCCATAAACACCCATTGACCCAGATCAACGCTTCGCGTCTTCAAAGGGCACAAAATGATGGCACCTTGCCTTATCTCGTGCACCCACAGAAGACTTCCACCATGGCCCGCTGGCTGAGCAATGTTTCGCTGAAATACAAGTTCTGGGCGGTCAACGCCGTTGCGTTTTTCACCACGCTGTTGCTGGTGCTTTATGCTCTGCAGCTGGAACAACAAACCCGCGCCAACGACGCCAGGGCCGCCGTGCAGGCCGAAGCGCAGTTGTTGAGCGCCTGGCCCGCCGGGCAACCACTGCCAGCGGCGGCCCACCGTTTGACGTATCCAGCGGGACAGGTGCCGGTGTTCAACGGTCAGCCCCTGCCCTCCCTGAGCACGGTCACCGGCTGGGCCGACCTGAAGGCCGAAACAGACGGTACGCCTCTGATCGGCGCCTATGTCATCCAGCGCGGTGATCAACGCATCGCTGTGCTCGCCGCTGCGCCACACCTGCTGCAACTGGTGGGCGAGCGCTTTGTCCAGTACGCGGTCGCGGTGTTCATTCTGATGCTCGCCATGCTCGGCGCGTCGCAACTGCTGATCCGCTTTCTGCTGACCCACCTCAACACCCTCAAAGACGTAATGCTGCATGTTGAACGCAGCGGCGACCTCTCGGCGCGCGTGCCACTCGCCGGTGAAGATGAAGTCGGGCAGATGGCCAAGGCCTTCAACGCCATGCAGGCCGGTTATCAACGCATCGTCACCACCGTGGCCCACTCCGCCGCCCGCCTGGATGCAGGCGCGGGCCAACTGGCGTCGGGCATGAGCGAGGTGCGCCAGGGCATGCTCGGCCAGCAGAGCGAGACCGACCAAGTGGCAACGGCCATCAATGAAATGACCGCCACCGTCCACCACATCGCTCAACACGCCGGCGCCACCCGTGATCAATCCCGGAACGCTGATAAGCTCGCGGGCACCGGCAAAGCCGTGGTTGATCGCGTAGAGACGTCCATCGCCGGACTGTCCAGCGGGGTGCAACAGACGGCCGGGATGATCCAGCGGCTGGCCGAGGACAGTCAGAAAATCAATGGTGTGGTGAACGTGATTCACAGCATCGCCGAACAGACCAATCTGCTCGCCCTCAACGCCGCCATCGAAGCGGCCCGCGCTGGCGAGATGGGACGCGGCTTCGCGGTGGTGGCCGACGAGGTGCGGCATCTGGCGCGTCGGGTGCAGACGTCCACCGACGAGATCACCACCATGGTCTGCACCCTGCAGGCGGGCACCCGCGATGCGGTGGATTTCATGCAGGAGAGCTCGCACAAGGCCGACGACTGCGTGCAGCGCGCGCGGGAAGCTGGTCAGGCGCTGACGGCGATCACTGAAGCGGTGGCGCAGATGCGCGAGAGCAACACTCAGATTGCGGTGGCCGCGCAACAACAGAGCCAGGTGGCCGAAGAAATGAACCGCGCCGTGGTGAGCATCCGCGACGTGACCGAGCGCACCGTCCGGCAGACCGTGGACTCGGCCGGCACCAGCGATGAGCTGGCGACACTGGCGGGCGCCTTGAACACCGCCATCGGACAGCTGAAATTACAGGGCTGATTGCCTCGCGCGGCTGCGATTACTCAGAGGCATGCTGCCTATCAAGCTGATAGCAATCCTCGATTCGCCGAAGTAAAACGCCGGGCCTATTCTCACCTCAATCGAAAACACTTCTTGTTAATGTTTCACCGAGGTAAGCGTCATGCCCAAGTTCATTACGGATCTCCACATCGGCGAATTCTTCCACCCATCGCGCAAGGAAGGCCTGCCGTCCCATGTCGTGCTGTCGTCCCTGGCGTTTCCGCTGGCCATCGTCTCCGGGCTGTTGCTGCTCGACGGCGCGTTCAACGGCAGCCTGACCTCCGCCGCCATCGGCGTGCTGGGTCTGGTCGCTGCCCAAGCCATCAAAGCCCGAGGCCAATGAGGCCTCAGGCGTTTGACAGGTTCATAAATGCATCAGGTGAGCACGTGTCACTAAACTCGCGGCATGCACGACTGATCAGCCGAAAACCGTCACCGTCTGGCGACTGATCGCCACCAACTCCCCTTTCGGCGTCCACAACGCCGCCGCGGTATGACCGTAGCCATCGCGGGCATGCTCGATCACCGCTCGGTACTGCGTCCAGTCATGGGTGGTCATGGCGGGCAACGGCTGCACAAACTCGATTGTCCACGTCAACGAGCTCCCCGGTGCCGGCTTGTTCAGGTGCGGCAGCACCGCAGGCGGCCAGGTGTCGACCAGTGCCAGCAGGTGCGCTTCGGTCAAGGGTTCCTCTTCCACGTCACGCAACCGCGCGTAACCGCCAATCGCACCGGACGGCGTATTGGAAAACGGCAGGCCACCCAGCGCCCAGCGCAGGTCAATAAAGCGCAGGTATTCCGGCATCACCCCTGACACAAACGGAAACGGCTGGATCTCGTCCACCGGTGTGAACACCGGCGCTGGCTCGGCCTGCACCGAAATCATCGACTCGCGGGGGGCGCCGAAGCTGCCCTGAATCAGGGTCATGACCTCGCCGTTCTGCATCGCCCGCCCCAACACCTGGCTAACGGCCTTGCCCTCGCGGAGGATCTCCACGTCAAACGAGATCGGCGTGTCGATGGCCGGCGGGGCCACAAAACAGATCGCCAGCGACCGCACCGGCCGCTCGGCAGAGACCTTCGCGCGCATCGCTTCATACATCAAAGCGGCCATCAGCCCGCCGAAGCAGGCACGCCCCTGGGCCCATGAGGCGGGGATGCTGACGGATTCGGGACGGGTGCGGACGGCGTCGAGCAGCTCGGAGAATTTCATGGACGTTCCAGGGTGGCAGGCGGGATGTGCAAATGGTAGCGAGGCAGCCGCCGCAGGACAGGGTTTATAAACGCCAATCCTGCGGACCAGACGGTTAAAAGGCTGCGCTGGACAATCCTGCGCAAGGGCCCTTAGCGCGAGGAATGCTTACCAAAGCAAGCCTTGTACAAGCGTTCCAGCACCTGGTCAGACTTTTGCTCGGCACGATGAATGCCCAATTCCCACCCGGCCACGCAAGGCGAAAGATCGGCCTGATGCCGCGCCTGCTCCAGCCATTGCAGGTGATCGTGCCAGTCGCCCAGGGCGCCCTGGGCCGCTTTCAACCGGCGCTCCATGTTCTTCGGCTGATGACTGAGTTCAGGGTAAGCCTCACCGGCGTAACGCACACGCTTGATCAACAGCCGCAGGCGATGGCGGTCGTGGGCAGGGTCGCCCATGGCTTCGCGCAGTTGCTTCCACTGTTTGTCCAGGCGCTTTTCGATGCGCTGGCGCAATTTCTCGAGCAGGCCGTGGCGTTCCTGGGTGCGCAGCAGGGCTGGCAATTGGTCCAGCACGCCGAACAGCCGATTGAGCTCCGCCGAACTGGCCACTTTCGGGCACGCGGTTTTCAGGTATTGATCGCGCTTGGCCGCGGCCTGGGGCAGACCCTGTTCCTCGAGGAACGCCGCCAGTACCTGCATGTCGCGCAACGGCGTGGTCAGCGCACCGACCTCCTTCGCCGCCCCTTCCACTTGATCCAGCCCTGGCAGACCGCGCAGCGGCCGCAAGACACTGCGCAGGCGGCGGACGTTGGTGCGCAGGTCGTGCAGCGCTTCGCTGTCGGTGGAGACTTCCAACCGCGCGTGGCAGGCAAGCAGTTTGATGTTAAGGCCGATAATCTCGGCGACCAGGTGATCGACCATCGCTGACATGAAACACTCCTTGGTTGAAGATGAATGTCTGATGACTTACGGCCGCTTGTCCCTCACAGCGGACAAACGCCACGGCAGGCTGCGGCGCAGGGATTTCAGGTGCTGGCGCAGGGTACCGACCGAGCCGTCCGCCCCGGCATAGCGCTGGGCTTCAAATTCGTCGACGAAATCCCTGATCGCCCCGGCGTGCGCCGGCAGTTGCGCGGCAGCACGTTGGGAGAAGGCCTGAGCACCCTCACCCGGCTGACGTTTAAGACCCTGCCGGCCGAGCAGACGTTCGAAATGGTTGAACAGGCGCAGCTGCGAATCGCTTTCGCGCCGCCACGGCTTGAACAGCCACAGCGCCAGCAGCCCGAGAATAACCGCCGCACCGCCGGCGAACACCGGTGCCTGAAACCCCGAAAACCAGCGGCCGAGCACTTGCAGTTGCTGCTGCCCCTGATAGCCCAGCACCCAGCGTTGCCAGCCGTAATTGAGGTTGTCCCAGCCCATGCGAATCGAATTGACCCAGGCCAGGTGCCGATAGCGCAGCGGGGACATTGGCGAATCGCCGAGAAAGTCTTCGTCCGCCGCCAGCGCCTGTTCAAGCCCCTGCTCGACCCGGGCAGGCGCCACCGCTGCGGTGGGATCAACGCTGCGCCAGCCCACGTTCGGTTGCCAGTATTCGACCCAGGCGTGGGCGTCGAACTGGCGCACGGTCAGGTAGTTGCCGTCCGGGTTCAACTCGCCGCCCTGATAACCAGCGACCACCCGCGCCGGCACGCCTGCCGCGCGCAACGCGAAAGTCATGGCCCCGGCGTAATGGGCGCAGAAACCGGCGCGGCTGCCGAACAGAAAGTCATCGATGCTGTTGGCGCCCAGCGCGGGGGGCTTGAGGGTGTAGCGGAACGGCTGCGAGGTGAAGTACGACAACAGCGCGTCCACCACGGCGTCGGTGCCGGGATGGCGCCGATGCAGGTCCGCTGCCCACTCGCGCACTTGGGGATTGCCTTTGGCCGGCAGTTGCAGGGCCTGCACGCGGGCGCCGTCGCTAAGCACGGTCTCGCGCACCGCGTCAGGCCAGGATTCGGCGTTGTAGAGCATCGATTGCTCGACCGGTCGCCGCCGCTGCCAGCGGAAATCGCTCATCTGGCGCACGCCGGCCAGATCGGTCTGGCCCACGTCGAGGGTCATCAGCCACGGTTTGCCGGTCGGCTCCAGTACCACGCTGTAGCTGACCCGCTCGCCTTCCCGGCGCCACAGCGGCGCGTCCGGCACTTGCGCCCGGGAAGACTGCGACCAGCGTCTGCCGTCGAACTGCTCCAGGGTCAGCGCGCGCCAGTACAGCTGATTGCGCGGCGGCAGCGGGCCGTCAAAACTTGCGCGAAACACCAGCTCGGCGGACTTGCTCAGCTCGGCGATGTCCCCCGGCGCCATGCTGTCGGACAGCCCGGTCAGCGCCTTGTTGCTCGGTTGCGGCAGCGACCACAGCGGATCGAGACGGGGAAAGAACAGAAACAGCAGGATCATCAGCGGCACGGCCTGCAGCAGCAATTTGGCCGACAGCCTGAGCGTGGCGGCAGGCTTCCCGGAAATGCCGGACTGTTGCAGGCCGATCAACGCCGCCAGCAGCGTGGTGATCGGCAGCAGGGTAAACAGGCCCCAGAGCAGCGAGTCTTCGAACAGGTAACCGACCGCGATGCAGAAGAAGCCGAGGAAGATCAACACCAGCGCATCACGCCGATTCTGCATTTCCAGCATCTTCAGAATGAACGCGGCGATCAGCAGCGCCGCCCCCGCATCCAGGCCGATCAAGCTGCCCCGCGCCAGGTAAATGCCCCCGGCGGTGCCGACCAGCAGTCCCGACTTGATCCAGGTGCCGGGCATACGCACGCGCATGCGGAAGATCTGGATGCGCCATAACGAGCAGACCAGCCACAACACGATCAACGCCACCGGCACATGCAAGGCGAATGGCACGATCACCAGCGCCTGAGCGATCAGCAACCAGTTGAGGCTGACCCGCGGAATCGGTTTCGCCAGGCTTGAGGACGTCATCGCGCAGCACTCTTTATCGGCCCCGTCATGCCCGCACCCCGTACAGCGCCAACTGGCGCAAACAGGCTTCGCGGTGGGCGTCGCCGCTGTCCACGGCCGAGATGAAACCGGGCAGGCGCAGCGCGAAGGGTTGCTGACGCTGGGACAATTCCAGCACCCAGTAGCACAGGCGCGACAGCCGCTCCTCGATGTCACCGCCCAAGGCCATGAAGTCCAGACACAGGTCGTGACCGCTGAGGTCGCTGAACTCCTTGACCATGAGCCCCTGCCCCCGCGACCAGGCTTTCCAGTGCATGCGCCGCATCGAGTCGCCCGGCTGCCACAGGCGCAGGCCCTGATAGTCATCGACGCCGGGGCCCGTCGTCGCGTGGCCGTCGTCCTCGGCATGGGGTTGCACGCCTTGCAGCAGCGGCATGGTTCCGACCACTGGTTGCGGGTAGATCAGCACGGTCTGTTCCAGGTCCAGCCAGCTCCAGGCGCGAAAAATCCCCAGCGGAAACACACTCTCCACACGCAAACGCGGGGCCCGCATCCAGCCGCGCTTGAGCGCCGGCAGGGTCAGGCCGACTTCGACCAGGCGCTCGGCCTCGACGTCGGTCTGCTCCAGTTGTTCGCTGTCCCAACCCAGGGCAATCGCCTGATGTCCATGGCCGGTGCTTTCCAGACGAAGGCGCAGTTGCACCGGTTCGCCGACGAATACCGAACGCGCATGACCGCCGCTCAGCACCAGTCCGCTGATGTTGCGGTAGGTGTGCAGAATGGCGAGCACGCCCACTGACAGCATCAGGAATGTCAGGCCGTAGGCGAGGCTGTTCTGGTAGTTGATCGACACCAGCAACAGCAGAAATAGAATGAGCGCGTAAGTGCCGCCGACCCGGGTCGGCAGGATGAAGATTCGGCGGTGATCCAGTTCGACCCGCGACGCCGGGGGGATTCGACGCCCCACCCAGCGCTGCCAGACCGGTTTGAAGCGTTCGATCACAGCACCGGCACCTCGCGCAGTAGCCACTGGACCAGCGCGCCGCCGCCGTGCCCGGTCGGGTCAGTGCGCTCGCGCAGGCGGTGGCTGATGACGGCAGGCAGAATCGCCTGCACGTCTTCGGGAATCACGTAATCGCGCCCGGCGAGCAGCGCCCAGGCCCGCGCCGCCGAGAGAATCGCCAGGCTCGCGCGGGGTGACAGGCCGTAGGCAAATTGCGGCTGGCTGCGCGTGGCATCGACCAGCCGCAGCACATAATCGACCAAGGCGTCGCTGGCCCGCACCTGCCGCGCCTGCTGCTGAAGCAACGCGAGCTCGGCGTGGTCCAGCAATGGCTCGATGCGCGGCAGCAGATCGCGACGGGACTCGCCCAGCAGCAGGGCCTTCTCCGCCGACCGCGCGGGATAGCCCAGGGACAGGCGCATGAGGAAGCGGTCCAGTTGCGATTCCGGCAGGGCGAAGGTGCCGCCCTGGCTGAACGGGTTCTGGGTGGCGATGACAAAAAACGGATCGGGCAGCATACGGGTCGCGCCCTCGATGGTGACCTGGCCCTCTTCCATCGCCTCCAGCAGTGCGCTCTGGCTTTTGGGCGTCGCGCGGTTGATTTCGTCGGCCAGCACCAGCTCGGCGAAGATTGGCCCGGGGTGAAAGGTGAATTGCCCGGTGTCGCGATCAAAAACCGACGTGCCGAGGATGTCGCCCGGCAGCAGATCGGAGGTGAATTGAATGCGTTGATAGCTCAGGCCAAGCACCCGCGCGAGGGTGTGGCTGAGGGTGGTTTTGCCCATGCCGGGCAAGTCTTCGATCAACAAGTGCCCGCCGCCCAGCAGGCAGGTCAGCGCCAGGCGGACCTGCGGTTCCTTGCCCAGCACCACTTCATTGATCGCGTTGAGACACGCATCCAGTTTTCTGCCCATCGGAAGGCCTCCCCAGGCGACTGCTCATGGCTAATAGGACTGCAAACGATGCCAGACGTGCAGCCACTGTAAGGTCAGCGTAGGCGTTTTCGCTAGAGCGGGAGGGAGGGATTCATCAGGGTGGAGCGAAACAGGACTGTAGGAGTGAGCTTGCTCGCGATCCGCGTTATCTCAGTCAGCTAGATGGCGACTGACAGCAGGCTTCGCGAGCAAGCTCACTCCTACAGGGAGACCGCTTAATGGCTGCGGACTTTGGAACGATCTCAGCGACCCGCGCGGGACTCACGGATGTAGAAACGGGCTTTCTCGGCTTTCTCGGAGCAACCTTCGAAGGCTTCGAACTGCTGCTGGGTCTTGGCCCCGGTCAGCAGCGACAGGGCCTTAGAGTAGCTGACCGTGCCAGCGAACCCTTCCGCCTTGGCCAGATCCAGCTCGTGCCAGGCCGCGTCAAGGTTGGTGGCGCAGCTGTCGCGGTAGGCCGTTTTGCCGGCGCAACCGGTGAGAACCAACGCCAACAGGGGCAGGCAGATCCAGGCTTTCATGGGTGTTACCTCAACTAAGGAAATCGACGATGCGGCTTTGACGGTGCGGCGATGCAAAAGTGCCACGCCGGGGCGATGCACAATACCCGTTTCGCGCGGTTGGCGTTACGCTGGTGTGTGATGAATCGGCCGCCTTGCGCGCCGCCTGAACGCTGACAGTGGGAAACCGCACATGAATAAACGCATCGCGCTGGTTCTGGGCTCCGGGGGCGCACGGGGTTATGCGCACATCGGTGTCATCGAAGAGCTCGAACACCGCGGCTATGACATCGCCTGCATCGCCGGCTGTTCCATGGGCGCGGTGATCGGCGGGATCTACGCGGCAGGCAAGCTCCCCGAGTACAAGGCGTGGATCGAAAGCCTGGATTACCTGGACGTGTTACGGCTGGTGGACGTGAGTTTCCGGCTGGGGGCGATTCGCGGCGAGAAGGTGTTCGGCAAGATTCGCGACATCGTCGGCGAGATCAACATCGAGGACCTGCCCATCCCCTACACCGCCGTGGCCACCGACCTCACCAACCAGCAGGAGATCTGGTTTCAGGAAGGCAACCTGCATTCGGCAATGCGCGCCTCGGCGGCGATCCCCAGCCTGTTCACCCCGGTGGTCCAGGGCAATCGCACGCTGGTCGATGGCGGCCTGCTGAACCCGTTGCCGATTGTGCCGGTGGTGTCGAGCCATTGCGATTTGATCGTCGCGGTCAACCTCAACTCCACGACCCAGAAGCATTACACGTTGCCGGTGATCGAGCGCCCGCCCGCGGTGAAGAAGCGTTTCGACGGCCTGATGACGTCCATCGGCTCGCACCTGCCGTTCCGCCGCAGGCTGGACCTGACCGGCGAGGATGGTTTGCGTCTGGCGCAG
Organism: Pseudomonas sp. W5-36; assembly: GCF_046540455.1. Classification (NCBI taxonomy): domain Bacteria; kingdom Pseudomonadati; phylum Pseudomonadota; class Gammaproteobacteria; order Pseudomonadales; family Pseudomonadaceae; genus Pseudomonas; species Pseudomonas sp. W5-36. Next base: position 62,223 of record NZ_JAXCIQ010000029.1, read on the forward strand.
CAACGGCTGAAACCCAGCGCCGCCGTGCTGACGGGCAATCCGTGGCTGATGGCTGACATTGAATCCGCCGACCCCCAGGGCCAGCAACCCTCCGCCGCGCCCACCCAGGCCGGGGCGCCGAGATCGGCCAGCGGCTCGATCATCATCGACAACGTCGGCCCCGCCTCGCTGCTGGATTTGATCAACCAGAGCTTCGAGGTGATGCAGACCTCCCTGGCGCAATACAAAATCGCCGGCTACCCGCCCGACATCCTGATCAACGTGCCGAAACGCGTGTGCCGGTTCTTCGAATTCTACAAAGCCCCGGAGCTGATCGCGCTCGGGCGGCAGATCGCCAGAGAAACGCTGGATCGGTATGAGCAGGAGCATTAAAGGCGTGGCTTCCGACGCTTTCCCGGCTAAAGCCGGTCCTATGTATGGACTCGCCCCCACATTCAACCTGCTTTTCGAACACTGCTACCCGGTTGCATCTATGTATAAGGCCTGTTCGAGGAAGCATCAT
>NZ_JAXCIQ010000030.1:0-44624 GCF_046540455.1 Pseudomonas sp. W5-36
CCACGGGATGGTGGTTCGGCTCGATATTTCGGCCAGTTCGGGGGACCTGTGGGAGTGAGCTTGCTCACGAAGGGGCCGGGGCATTCAGCCACTTTTCTGGTGACTGAAAGTAAGTATTCGCGAGCAAGCTCGACTCCCACGGGATGGTGGTTCGGCTCGATATTTCGGCCAGTTCGGGGGACTTGTGGGAGTGAGCTTACTCACGAAGGGGCCGGGGCATTCAGCCACTTTTCTGGTGACTGAAAGTAAGTCTTCGCGAGCAAGCTCGACTCCCACGGGATGGTGGTTCGGCTCGATATTTCGGCCAGTTCGGGGGACCTGTGGGAGTGACCGCGGTGGCGGCCCACCTTGTTCACGAAGACTCATTGATGGGCAATGACTCAGGCAGATCATTGTTGATTCCTAATAAAAGCTTAAGAAACTCACTCCCGGACTCTCCGAACTCCACCCCTGAACCTGGCAACCCAATGGAGTCCCATAGTGGATAATCTCCGACCCGGCTGACTAACCCTGCCCGGAGAGGATTGGCCACGATATAGCGGGCGAAGTGAATCAGATCATCCTCATGGCGTGCGGCTGCATCGTGATATCCAGGCTGCCACAGTCGCCCCTGATTGCCGGTGACCCTGTTCACCGCAATGGCGGTCTTCGACTTGACTCGCTGAACAATGCCCGCAAGCGAGCCATGATGAAGCTTCACTAACCAGTGAAAATGGTCAGGCATCACAACCCACGCCAGCGTTTTTGCAAATCCGCACTCGTGCACCTCTCTCATTTCCTTTACGAGCAGCCGACCCACCCGCCAATCACTAAAATCATCTCTCATACGGTCAAGCCGGGAGGTAACCAGATAGATCCTCCCCATTTCGGAATACCGCCCTATGCGCAAGCTGTGCGAACGCGCTTTCGTGACCATGCTGACTACCTCGACTGTGGATGCACAAACCACGGTAGCCGCTTCATGAGCCATGCCTGTGAGGGTGTATTTCACGCTATGTCCTGTTCATCCAACGCGGATGCACCCGGCCGCGCAAACAACAACGCCTCCACAAGGGAGGCGTTGGGTCTTACAGGTCGAGGGCTATGAAGCACGCACCTCAGGCAAGATCAAAGCGGTCCAGCTCCATCACTTTGGTCCACGCAGCGACGAAGTCCTCGACGAACTTCTGTTGCCCGTCCTCACTGGCGTACACCTCAGCCACGGCCCGCAACTGGGCGTGTGAACTGAACACCAGGTCGACGCGGGTGCCGGTCCATTTGACGGCGCCGGTGTTGCGGTCGCGGGCTTCGAACAGCTGGTCGCCGCCCGACACGCCCTTCCACTCCACCCCCATGTCCAACAGATGCTTGAAGAAGTCGTTGGTGAGGACACCTGGCCTTTCGGTCAGGACACCGTGCTGGCTGTGGCCGGCATTGATGTCCAGCACGCGCAGGCCGCCGAGCAGGACGGTCATCTGCGGTGCCGTCAGGTTCAGCAATTGGGCCTTGTCCACCAGCAGTTTTTCCGCCGAAACGCGGTAATGGCCCTTGAGGTAATTGCGGAAACCATCGGCGATGGGCTCGAGGAAGCCAAAGGACTCGACGTCTGTCTGCTCTTGCGAAGCATCCGCACGCCCCGGGGTGAACGGCACGGTGACGTGATGACCGGCATTTTTCGCCGCCTGTTCGATACCGACGCTGCCGCCGAGAACAATCAGATCAGCCAGCGAAATCTGCTTGCCGCTGGACTGGGCGCTGTTGAACTCATCGCGGACACGCTCCAGTGCTTCCAGCACGACCGCCAGATTGGCCGGCTGGTTGACCGCCCAGTCTTTCTGCGGGGCAAGACGCAGACGGCCGCCGTTGGCGCCACCACGTTTGTCGGAGCCACGGAAGGTGGACGCCGCCGCCCAGGCAGTGCCGACCAGTTGCGAAACCGACAGCCCGGACGCGATGATTTTTTCCTTCAGTGCGGCAATGTCGCTGGCGTCCACCAGCGGGTGGTTGACCTCGGGAATCGGGTCCTGCCAGAGCAATTCTTCGCCTGGCATTTCCGGGCCGAGGTAACGGGCCAGTGGCCCCATGTCACGGTGGGTCAACTTGAACCAGGCGCGGGCGAACGCGTCGGCCAACTGGTCGGGGTTTTCCAGGAAGCGACGGGAGATCAGCTCGTAGGCAGGGTCCACGCGCAGGGCCAGGTCGGACGTCAGCATGCGCGGTTCCTGGCGCTTGGACGGGTCATGGGCATGAGGAATCCTGCCCGCACCCTCGCCATTCTTCGGCCGCCACTGATGGGCGCCGGCCGGACTCTTGGTCAGCTCCCACTCGAAGCCAAACAGGTTTTCCAGGTATTCGTTGCTCCAGCGGGTCGGGGTCGAGGTCCAGGTCACTTCCAGACCACTGGTGATGGTGTCGCCGGCCTTGCCGGAGCCGAAACTGTTACGCCAGCCCAGGCCCTGTTCTTCAAGGCCTGCGGCTTCCGGCTCTGCCCCGACGTTGTCCGCCGGCCCGGCACCGTGGGTCTTGCCGAAGGCGTGGCCACCCGCGATCAAGGCAACGGTTTCCTCATCGTTCATGGCCATGCGGCCGAAGGTCTCGCGAATATCCCGCGCCGATGCGGCAGGGTCCGGCACGCCTTCCGGGCCTTCAGGGTTCACGTAGATCAGGCCCATCTGCACGGCCGCCAGCGGGTTTTCGAGATTGCGCTCACCGTTGGCGGTGCGGGTCTGTTCTTCGCTGTGATGCTCCGGCTCGGCAACCAGCGTGCCCTCGCCCGGCTGTTGCATGTCTTTGTGCGCGCCGTAACGGTCTTCACCGCCGAGCCAGGTGGTTTCGGCGCCCCAATACACGTCCTCGTCCGGTTCCCAGACATCGGCGCGCCCGCCGGAATAACCGAAGGTCTTGAAGCCCATGGATTCCAGCGCCACGTTACCGGTCAGCACGATCAGGTCGGCCCAGGAAATCTTGCTGCCGTATTTTTGCTTCACTGGCCAGATCAGGCGGCGTGCCTTGTCGAGGTTGACGTTGTCCGGCCAGCTGTTGAGCGGCGCAAACCGCTGCTGCCCGGCCCCTGCACCACCACGGCCGTCACCGGTGCGATAGGTCCCGGCACTGTGCCAGGCCATGCGAACGAACAGTGGACCGTAATGCCCGAAGTCGGCAGGCCACCAGTCCTGGGATTGCGTCATGACCTCAAGGAGGTCGCGTTTGACCGCGGCAAAATCGAGGCTCTTGAATGCTTTGGCGTAGTCGAAGCCCTCGCCCATCGGGTCAGTCAAGGAGGAGTGCTGATGAAGAATCTTGAGATTCAGCTGGTTCGGCCACCAGTCACGGTTCGTCGTCCCGCCTCCGGCTGCGTGGTTGAACGGGCATTTCGATTCAGTCGACATGGTCTAATCACCTTCTTGTTTACTTTTTACTTTTCGGCCATCTACGAGACGGCTAACGCTAACACTCGCACAAGACTAGCCGACTCGGGCCAATCGTCTAATAGGCAAATGTTTTGGCGACCATAGAGTGATTCTGTTAGCGGAGTATTTAACCCGGATGCTTGTATTTTCCGGCGCTTGGGCCTAACTGTACGTAGAGCATCACGTGCAGATTGCAGCATCAGGTGCAGAGCCGGCGTCGACCGGCGTTTTGATCACCGTGGCAACATCCAGGAGATTTTGGCATGGCCACCACCGCTTCACTGGCCCCGCTGTTCCGGCAATCAGTGGGCTTTGATCGCTTCAATGATTTTTTCGAATCTGCGCTGCATAGCGAGATCAACGCCAGCGGCCCCCCGCACAACGTCGAACGATACGGCACCGATCATTACCGGATCGTGATTGCCACGGCCGGGCTCGCCGCTGCCGACCTTGACCTGACCCTGGAAAGAAACGTCCTCACGGTTTGCGGGGGTGAGGCGCACACCGACGGCGGCGTGACCTACCTGCATCAAGGCATCGCCCACGGCCCGTTCCGGCTGGTCTTCCATCTGGCCGATCACATCGAGGTACAGGGTGCGACGTTCAAGAATGGTTTGCTGATCGTCTTCCTGCTGCGCGTCGAACCCCAAGGGGCCAAGGCGAGACGGATCAGTATCCACAGCCCGGGGGACGATCCCGACCGGCCGCACATCAGCCGGCCTTGATCACGTTGATATACCGCCTGATTTCTCTGGATCAGGCTTGGATCAGCGCGAAATCAAACAGCACCCGGGGTGCCTCGATCAGCAGCGAGCGCATCAATTGCGCGGTGCAGCCCAGGGCCTGCAACTGCTCGACCACCGAGCCATAGCTCACCGCGTGTTCATGCTGAGTGTGCGGCCAGTCACTGCCCCAGACCAGACGCTGCTTGCCGAACGCATCGATCAATAACGGCAGCGCGGCACGGGCGAAATCGAGGTTTTCTTGTGCGCTGCCTTCCAGACGGTAAATGCCCGACACCTTCATCCACAGTTGACCGCTGCGGCCCAGCTCCAGCATCTGGCGAAAGCCGGGCTGTTCGAGGCCCAGTCGGGCATCTGGCCGGCCGAAGTGGTCGATCACGATCTTCATCCCGAAGGGCATCAGCCCGGCCAGCAGCGCCGGCATATCGGCGACGTGGCGGTGCACTTCAACGTGCCAGCCGAAGGCTGCGATGTGCCCGAAAAACACCTGCCACTGCGGCTCGGAAAAGTCCGGCAGCGCCTTGCCCATCAGGTTCAGACGCACGCCGACGACGCCCAGCCTATCCATCTCGTCCAACGCGGCGCGGCTGATGTCACGCTCGACCACCACCACACCGCGCAGTTGACCCGGCGCCTGCTGAAGGGCGTCGAGCAAGTAGCGGTTATCGGTGCCGAGAAAACTCGGTTGCACCAGCACGCCATGGCTGAGGCCGTGCTGATCAAGTTGATGTCGGTACATCGCCAGCGTGGCGTCGTAGTCGGGTGAATAGCGTCGTGCCGATGCCAGGTCCAGCTTCCTGCTGAATATGTGTGCGTGACCGTCGATACCAAGGATGGACGGAGGAAGCGCGGAAAAAAGGTCGGACATGGATCTCATCTGTCAAAAGGTGCGCGACGCAACAGGCGGCGCGCGGAAGGAAAACTCAGGCGCGGGCGGTTTCGCTGCGTGTCTCAGCGGCGGCGCTGGCCATGGGGCTGGCTTCCAGGCTGCGACCGCGGGTTTCCGGCAGGCACAACGCGGCAATCACGGCGACGCCATAGGCGATCCCGGCGTCGATGCCGATGGCCGAACCCAGCGACATCGATTCGCTCATGTGGCCCACCAGAAACGGGAAGACCGACGACAGCACGCGGCCGAAGTTGTAGCAGAAGCCCACCCCTGCCCCGCGCACGTCAGCCGGATAAAGCTCGTTGAACAGCGCGCCGAGGCTGGCCGGGATGCCGGCGGCAAAGAAGCCCAGCGGGAAACCCAGGAACAGCATCTGCGTGTTGGTCAGCGGGAGGAATACGTAGCACTGCACGGTGATCACGCAGCACAGGGCGAACAGCACGATGTTCAGACGACGGCCGATGCGGTCGATGAGAAAGCCGCTGGCGATGCAGCCGCACCAGAACGCCACGATGATCACCGCCAGGTAGCCGCCGGAGTTGAGCACCGAGAGGTTGCGTTCGGTTTTCAGGAACGTCGGCAGCCAGGTCATCACCGCGTGGTATCCGCCGTGGGCGCCGAGGCCGAGCAATCCGCCCAGCAGCGTCACGCGGATCAGTTCCGGGCGGAAGATGCCGGCCAGTGACGTGAAGAAACTCTGCGGAATGGCGTTTTCTTTCTGCAGGCGCTGGAAGCTGTCCGGCTCCTCGACGTTGCGCCGCACCCAGATGATCAGCAGCGACGGCAGCAGGCCGACCAGAAACATCACCCGCCAGGCCATGTCCTGAGGCACAAAAGAATAGATCAGGGTAAACACGCCGACGGCCAGGCCCCAGCCCACCGCCCAGGCGCTCTGCACGGTGCCCATGACCTTGCCGCGGTATTTCGGGTTGATGGTCTCGGCCATCAATACGGCGCCTGCGGCCCACTCGCCACCGATGCCGAAGCCCTGCAGCGCCTTGACGATCAGCAGCGAGCTGAAGCCGGTCACGAACGCCGACAGAAAGGTGAAGAACGAGAACCAGAGGATCATCCACTGCAGCGTGCGCACCCGGCCGTAGCGGTCGGACAGCGTGCCACCGACCCAGCCGCCGAGGGCCGAGGTGATCAGCGTCACGCCACTGATCAGCCCGGCGTCACCCTTGGTCAACGCGAAGGCGGCGATCAGCGCCGGGATCGCCAGGCCGAACATCTGGACTTCCAGGGCGTCCAGCGACCACCCGCCGAAGCAGGCCCAGAACGTTTTGCGCTCCCGAGGGGTGACGTGGCGATACCAGTTGAACATGGTTTTTGTCCTTATGAGGGTGGAGCGGCAGGTGTTGTGGTGCCCGTTCTGCGTGACGGGCTCGGGTGCAGCTGTTGGCGCTCGACGGCGCGGGTCAGCGGATGTCGACGCTGTAGCGGAAGTGGCTGGCATGGCCACGTGAACGGCGCCATTCCAGCGGCTCGCCGGCGTAGTTGCGCGCCAGACGCTCGATCACCACCACCGGGCTGTTGACCGGCACCTGCAGCAAACGGGCGTGGGTCTCGTTGATGGCTTCGGCGGTCAGGGTTTCTTCGGCGTAGGCCACCACCTGGCCGCATTGCTCTTCGTAGATTGGATAGAGCAGCGGGCCCTGGCGGCTGAGGTCGATTTCCAGCAGGGTCTGAAATTGCACCTGGGGCAGCCAGATTTCTTCGGCGAGCACGGGCTGAGCGTCGAGCAGCCGCAGGCGGATCAGGCGAATCACCGGCGCATCCAGCGGCAGACCGAGGGCCTGGGAAACGGCCGAGGGCGCGGTGACGGCTTCGATGGAGAGGATGCGGCTTTCGGGCACCTGGCGTTCGCCGGAAACGTTTTGAAAGCGGAAGAACCGGAACAGCGAGGACTGGAACTGTGGCCGGCGAATGAAGGTGCCCCGGCCCTGTTGGCGCTCGAGGATGTTTTCGTTGACCAGCATGTCGATGGCTTTGCGCACGGTGCCGGTGGACAGGCAGTACTCGCTGGACAGCGCAGCTTCGGTGGGAATGGCCTCGCCCGGCCGCCAGCGGTTGTTGGCGATCTGCTCGGCGAGCTGGTCGCGCAGGCGTTGGTAAAGCGGCAAGCGGACATCGCTGGAGAGTCGGTTCATGGAGGCGCTTCGCTGTTGTAGTTATTTAGTCATCTATATGAATCTGCGCTGAGTATTGTCCCGTTGCAAATGGCCGTCAAGGGAGGGAATGGGGGTTGGCGGATGAATGGCGGCGTAGTGCGTTTTTGGTGGGTACGCAAAAACGGCAGAGGTCGGTCTGCCGTTAGGGTGGGGTGCAGCGGGGAGGATCGGGTGTGGGCAGATCCAGCGGCTCAATCAGGTGGGCGAGATGGTTGCCAGGGCACCGATCATAAGGGTCAGGGCGAGAAAGCCGAACAGGAAGATGGCGAGCTTGGCCATAGAGTCTCCAATGTGAGCTGGGGGTACAGAGGATTCGAGCCGGGTGATAGCGTCCGGTCGGGCTCGATCGGTCGGCCGGGGTTGGAGTGATTTTGAGGGCTGACGCTGTTTCAGTACAGATTCAGGTACGGCTTATAAATACAGATCAGATGAGTCCGCACTTACGTCAAGATCAAGAGCATCTGCCTAACGGCAGATCGTTTCGCCTTCGGCGAGTTACTTTTAAAAAGCACTAAAAATAACCAAAAGTGCCTGCTCTCGGTTTGGCCCGACTTCGTCGGGTTCCCTCACTCCGACGACGCTCCGTGGGCCCGCGCCGAACGGACATCCATGTCCTGGCGGCGCGCTCGCGGCATCCATGCGGCTCGGCCCACTCCCCGTCGTCTGCGTTCGGCCTGCACCCAAGTCGCGATTGACGGTGTCTGGGCTGGTTGTGTAGGAAGATCAAGATCAAGAGCAGATCAAAAGCTTCCCGGCTAAAGCCGGTCCTACGGTCGGGGGTCTCCACCGCTTTCACTGAATGCACCCGCTGCTGTTAGTGGGACCGGCTTCAGCCGGGAAGAGGCCGGGATGAGCGTCACAAGATGTCCGATCGTTCCCGTGCTCCGCGTGGGAATGCATCCTGTGACGCTCCGCGTCACCCTGCGGCTGACATGACACCCCACCAATCGCGCTGCTACGCTCCCTGCCCTCTCTCCACTTCAGGCGCCAGCCATGCCCATCATCCGCCCCATGACCCTGGACGATTACGACGCCGTCACCCAACTGATGCGCGACACGCCGGGGATTTCCCTGCGTGACGCCGACTCCCGCGAGTCCACCGAGCGGTATCTGCTGCGCAACCCCGGATTGAGCTTCGTCGCAGAGGAAGATTCGCGCATCTGCGGCTGTGTCATGTCGGGGCATGACGGTCGGCGCGGGTATTTGCAGCATTTGCTGGTGCTGCCTGAGTATCGGCGGCAGGGAATCGGGCAGACACTGGTCGAGCGCTGCCTGGTCAGCCTGGAGGCGGAAGGCATTCACAAATGCCACATCGACGTGCTCAAGACCAACCCGGCGGCGGCAACCTATTGGGCGAATCAGGGCTGGCAGCTGCGGGTCGATATCCACCGCTTTTCCTTCACCCGTCCCGGCAATGAAAACGCCTGACGCCCTCTTAATACCTGATCAGAGCTGGCTCGCAGGCGCCACGGGTTGGCGTCTGGCGTACACCATCAGGCCGCTGAGGAAGACCAGCCCGATGCCAAACATCGAGGCGGTGCCCGGGTAGTTGCCGAACAGCAGAATCCCGTAAGCCACTGCGAAGATGATTTGCAGGTAACCCAGCGGTGCAAGCACCGACGAGGACGCATAGCGATAGGACTTGGCCATCAGAAAGTGGGCGCACAAACCCAGACCGCCGAGCACGAGCAGCAAGCCCAACTGCAGCCAATCGGGATCGGCCCAGTAGAATGGCACAATCGCGCTGAGGATCAGGGTGCAAAAAACGCCGACGTAAAAGCTGCACACCGACGGGCTGTCCGTCTCCCCCGCCAGTTGCGTGAGCAGTTGATACAGCGCGAAGAACAGCGCGGTGGCCAGGGGGAACAGCATCCACAGGGAGAAGGCATCGCTGGCCGGGTTGATGATCACCAGCACGCCAATGAAGCCAAGCACCACCGAACCCCACTGCCAGCGATCCGCCTTGATGCCGAAGATCAGCGGCGACAGGATCGTGACGAATGCCGGTGCGAGGAACACCAGCGCCGTGGATTCGGCAATCGGCACGTGGGTCAGGCCAAACAGGAAAGACAGGCTGTCGGCGAGCAACACCACCGCCCGCAGCAGGTGCAGCCAGGGCCGTCGGGTGTGGAAGACTTTAGCGCCGCCGTTGCGCAGCAGCACGGTGGTCACCAGGGTTGAGTGAACGAGGTAGCGGGCCCACGCGACGAAGATCACCGGCAGGGAATAGATCAGCGTCTTGGAAATCGCGTCATGACTGGCGAACGTCAGCGCCACGCCCGCCATCAACCACATGCCGATGACTTGCCGGTGCGCGCCGTGATGGGGAGTCATTGCAAGGCCTGCCACGAAAATGATGCGCAGGAGTTAACCACAGAAGTCGGCCCAGGCGCCCCGCGCAATTTGCCTTGAGAGCGCCGCCCACTTTATCCAGGGCAATAAAAAACCCGCCTGAGCGGGTTCTTTTCTATCAACACCATTCCAACATCCTGTCAGCAGCCGTCCCGGCAAATGGCGGATCATCCATGACCTGAGAAGCACATCCAGCGCCTCCGTTGATGTGTTTAGATTGCGCTTGTCGCGGTTCGGTGTACAGGGAGACATTGCCCGATGACGTGTAAGCCTTTCGCCATAGCGCGTGTCCGGCGACCGCCGAACTTCCTGCAAGGCCCGGGTGAAGCGCCCCAGCGCAAGCCTCGCGACAAACACATGGCGTAGGCATAATGTGCGTCTCACGAATACGCCTGCCGACTTGAGCCTGCGTTGCACAGCCACGCCTCAATCGGTTTCAAACCAGCCCGGCCCTGCCGCGCAACGGGAAGCGATATGCCCACTCTTCTTCTGAGACGCCCCTGCTCTCTGCTCGAAAGCCTGCTCGACAGTCCCCTTGCCCGCCGCTTGGCCCTCTCACGGTCGGAGCAGCCATGATCGAAGTCACCGAAGTCTCCATCGCGCAACTTCGCGCGGCCCTTGAAGCCGGCCAGACCACTGCCGTCGAACTGGTCCAGGCCTACCTCGCCAGAATCGATGCCTACGACGGCGCCGACACCGCCACCGCGCTCAATGCCGTGGTCGTGCGCAATCCCCAGGCCCTCGACGAGGCGCAGGCGTCCGACGACCGTCGCGCGCGAGGCGAAACCCTCGGGCCTCTCGACGGTATTCCCTACACCGCCAAAGACAGTTATCTGGTTAAAGGCCTCACGGCCGCGTCGGGCAGCCCGGCGTTTGCCGAACTGGTCGCCCACCGCGACGCCTTCACCATCGAGCGACTGCGTGGCGCTGGCGCGATTTGTCTGGGCAAGACCAACATGCCGCCGATGGCCAATGGCGGCATGCAGCGTGGCGTGTATGGCCGCGCCGAAAGCCCCTACAACGCGGGCTTCCTGACGGCACCGTTTGCATCCGGATCGTCCAACGGCGCCGGCACTGCAACGGCGGCGAGTTTCGCCGCGTTCGGGCTCGCCGAAGAAACCTGGTCGAGCGGCCGTGGCCCTGCGTCGAACAACGGTTTGTGCGCCTACACGCCGTCGCGCGGGGTGATTTCGGTACGCGGCAACTGGCCCCTGACGCCGACCATGGACGTGGTCGTGCCCTTCGCCCGAACCATGGCCGACCTGCTTGAAGTACTGGACGTGGTGGTCGCCGAAGACCCGGACACCCGCGGCGACCTGTGGCGCTTGCAGCCGTGGGTGCCGATTCCCTCTGTCGACACCGTGCGCCCGGCGTCCTACGCCGAGCTCGCCGCCAGCCCGCAAACCCTGGCCGGCAAACGCTTCGGCGTGCCGCGCATGTACATCAATGCCGACCCCGAAGCCGGAACGTCCGAAGCACCAGGCATCGGCGGCCCCACCGGCCAGCGCATCATCACCCGCGCGTCGGTGATCGACCTCTGGAAACAGGCGCGCCAGGCACTCGAAGCCCAGGGCGCTGAAGTGATCGAGGTGGACTTCCCGCTGGTCTCCAATTGCGAAGGCGATCGTCCCGGCGCGCCGACGGTCTACAACCGCGGCATCGTCTCGAAGGCATTTCTGCACCACGAACTGTGGGACCTCACTGCCTGGGCCTTCGATGATTTCCTGCAAGCCAACGGCGACCCGAAGCTGAACCGCCTGGCCGACGTCAACGGCCCGCTGATCTTCCCCCATGACCCTGGCACCCTGCCCAACCGCGAGGGCGATCTCGCCGCCGGCATGGACGAATACGTGAAGATGGCCGAGCGCGGCATCACGCCGTGGGAGCAGATCGACACACTGGCCGACGGCCTGCGCGGACTGGAACACACCCGGCGCATTGACCTCGAAGACTGGATGCAGAAGCTCGGGCTGGATGCGGTGCTGTTTCCGACCGTGGCCGATGTCGCGCCAGCCGATGCCGATGTCAATCCGGCCTCGGCCGACATCGCATGGAGCAACGGGGTCTGGGTCGCCAACGGCAACCTCGCGATCCGCCACCTCGGCGTGCCCACCGTCACCGTGCCGATGGGCCTGATGGCCGACATTGGTATGCCCGTGGGCCTGACCTTCGCCGGCCGGGCCTACGACGATTCCGCCCTGCTGCGCTTCGCTTCGGCATTCGAATCCATCGGCAGCAAGCGCCAGATTCCACCGCGCACGCCGCCGCTGTCGTCCGCCCGTTAATCACCGAACGGATCGGGGCCTGCGCGCCTCGATCCTTCACGTAAAAACTGACCCTCAGGAGATGTGTTCAATGAGCAAGGCACCCTACGTCCCGCCTACCGTGTGGAAACACGAAGCGCCCTCCGGCGGCCAGTTCGCCAGCATCAACCGCCCGACTGCAGGGCCGACCCATGAAAAGGTCCTGCCGGTTGGCAAACACCCGCTGCAGCTGTATTCACTGGCCACGCCCAACGGCGTCAAGGTGACGATCCTGCTGGAAGAGCTGCTCGCCCTTGGCCACAGCGGCGCCGAATACGACGCCTGGCTGATCCGAATCAATGAAGGGGATCAGTTCGGCAGCGGCTTCGTCGACATCAACCCCAATTCGAAAATCCCTGCGCTGCTGGATCGCAGCGTCGAGCCGGGCCTTCGCGTGTTCGAGTCCGGTTCGATCCTGCTGTATCTGGCGGAAAAGTTTGGTGAATTGCTGCCCAAGGACCTGGCCGGCCGCACTGAAACCCTGAACTGGCTGTTCTGGCAGATGGGCGCTGCGCCATATCTGGGTGGCGGCTTCGGGCATTTCTATGTGTACGCGCCGGAGAAATTCGAATACGCGATCGACCGCTTCACCATGGAGGCCAAGCGTCAGCTGGACGTGCTTGATCGCCGCCTCAGCGAAAGCGCTTACCTGGCCGGTGATAGCTACACCATCGCCGACATCGCCGTGTGGTCGTGGTACGGACAAGTGGTGCGCAACACCGTGTACGGCGCCGCCGAGTTCCTTGCTGCTCACGAATACACCCACGTGCAGCGCTGGGCCGAAACCGTTGCACAACGGCCAGCGGTCATTCGCGGAATGCGGGTCAACCGGACCTGGGGCGATGAAGCCACCCAAGTGCCGGAACGGCATGATGCGTCGGACCTGGATTGACGAAGATCCAGGCGGTGAGTGGCTGTTGAACCGGTCCCCTGCGAGCACCGCGTGCTCTTTGCAGGACCGGCTTCAGCCGGGAAAGCGTCGGTCGTCACGCTGCAAATCTGAGGGTGTTCACACCGGCCTCTTCCCGGCTAAAGCCAGTCCCACGAGGACACCGCATTCATCCAGATGCACCGCGTATGCTCGATGTAGGACCGGCTTCAGCCGGGAAGGCGTTGGTCGTCACACTGCAAATCTGAGGGTGCACTGCACCGGCCTCAGCCGGGAATGCGTCGGTCGTCACCCCGCAAAATTGAGGGTGTTCACACCGGCCTCTTCCCGGCCAAAGCCGGTCCTACTGACAATAATGAATCAGGCGCCCTGGCCGTCGAGTCCGGCGAGCATGTCTAGCGGTATGACCAGCTCGGTGGCGCTTAGATTTTCGTGAAGATGCGCCACCGACGAGGTGCCCGGAATCAGCAGCAGGTTGGGCGCACGCTGCAGCAGCCACGCCAGGGCCACGCACATCGGCGAGGTGTCGAGGCGTGTGGCGACGTCCGACAGGGTCTGCGACTGCAAGGGCGTGAACCCGCCCAGCGGGAAGAACGGCACGTAGGCGATGCCCTGCTTGCCGAGTTCGGCGATCAACTGCTCGTCATCCCGGTGGGCCAGGTTGTAGTGGTTTTGCACGCAGACCACCTCGGCAATGCTCTGCGCTTCAGTGACCTGTTTCGCGCTGACGTTGCTCAGGCCCAGGTGCTGAATCAGCCCCTGACGCTGCAACTCGGCCAACGCACTGAACTGCTCGGCAATCGACTGCTGGTCCGGGGAATGCCCGGTGCCCCACGCCCTGAAGTTCACCACGTGCAGCGCTTCGACGTCGAGATTGCGCAGATTGTCGTGCACCGCGCTCACCAACTCCGACGGGCTATTGGCAGCGTTCCATGACGCGTCGGTGCCTCGCGACGCGCCGACCTTGGTGACGATCAGCAACTCGTCGCTATAAGGATGCAGGGCTTCGCGGATCAGGCGGTTAGTGACGTGAGGGCCATAGAAGTCGGCAGTGTCGATATGGTTGACCCCGGCCGCCAGCGCTTCACGTAACACGGCGATTGCAGCCGCGTGGTCTTTCGGCGGTCCGTAAACGCCCGGCCCGGCCAGTTGCATGGCACCGTAGCCCATGCGGTTGACGGTGCGACCGCCGAATGAAAACTGTCCTACCTTGCTGGCCTGGCTCATGGGTAACGCCTCGTGATCAAGAATGTAGGACGACTATAGGCGTTGACCGATGCGCTGATAATCAGGTGCAATCGGCACGGGTTGTACGAGTGAGCGGACAATGGCAACAGACATTCAGGATTTGCTGGCCTTCGTGGCCGTGGTCAACGCGGGCGGTTTTCGGGAAGGCGCACGGCTGAGTGGCAAGTCGGCATCCAGCCTCAGCGACGCCGTTCGACGCATGGAATCGAGGCTGGGCGTGCGCTTGCTCAACCGCACCACGCGCAGCGTCGTGCCCACGGAAGCCGGCGCGCGTCTGATGGAACGGATTGTCCCGGCGCTCGGGGAAGTCGAATCGGCGCTGGACGTGGTCAACGATTTCCGCGACCGCCCTTCCGGCACCCTGCGGCTTAACGTGCCGGTCAGCGCCGCCCGCCTGATACTCCCGGAGATCATCACCCCGTTTCTGCAAGCGCACCCGGACATCCGCATGGAAGTGATCACCGAGGAAAGCTTCGTCGACATGCTCGCCGCCGGCTGCGACGCGGGCATCCGCTACGACGACCGCCTGGAACAGGACATGATCGCCGTGCCCATCGGCCCGCGCGTTCAGCGTTTCGCGACGGCGGCCTCGCCGGCGTACCTCGACGCCCGGGGCCGGCCCGAGCATCCGCGTGATCTGTTGAACCACAGTTGCCTGCGCGGCAAATTCCCCAGTGGTTCTGTTCCACTGTGGGAATACGAGCGTGACGGGGAAGAAGTTTGTGTCGACCCGACCGGCCCACTCACCGTGCGAATTGGCGGCGCAGTGGACCTCTCCGTGCAAACCGCCATCGACGGCCTGGGCATCGTTTCGTTGTTCGAAGACTGGTTGCGCCCCCATCTCGACAGCGGCGCACTGGAACCGGTACTCGAACCCTGGTGGCCGCGTTTCAGCGGGCCGTTTCTGTATTACCCCGGCCGGCGCTATGTGCCATCACCACTGAGAGCATTTCTGGACTTCATCCAGCGACGTGCGTAACCCTCATCGGCGCCAACACGTAATGAGCCTTTAAATAAATAAGCGGCTGGAACACGTTCATGGCGAACGATACAACGGAACGTTCCAGCTCAATAATCGCGCAAAAAAAAAACGCTGCATTCAATGCAGCGTTTCTTTTATAGCGTTTGTAATTGAAGCCGCCAGGGCACTGGCGATTAACCATTTTGACGACCGTAGCCCATGATGGTGTAGTCAAGGCTGTGGGTCACGCCGGCGTGGTCAACATACACCATGGTGGATTGCACGGGACCATCAACTTTCTGTGGGTCCTGAGCGTTTTTGATGCTGATCACTTTAGCGACGTCGATGCCTTTGTGACGGTTGTATTGTTCAACCTGGGTCGAGGGCTGCTGGTGGGTAGCCGGCCGTTCGCCGGCAGCGGCGAACACACTGACAAGGGACAGGGCGGCAAAGGTTAATACTTTCATGGTCATTCTCCAGAAGTGCATTCAGTCGTAATTAAGCAAAGCGCTTGTCGTTTGCTTCTGGGGCCATTCTGTTCGTGATCCGCGCCGATGATAAATACTTAAAATTGATAAAGCCCATCACCGCCATCGATGCGCATAGTTATTAGATCAATTCCCGTAATAGTCCTTTGCCTATTCCGTGACCCACAACTTTATGCGCCACTGATGAACGCTTCGCCAATACCCTTTAGAGTGCGGCAGATACAGGCGATGCACTTTCCCGGAGCGCGTCATGTTGTCGCGGGTCATTTAACGGCGCCTGAGAAATATTTTCCGCGCAATCAAACATTTCCAATGATGAACGTACTACCATTCATCCCCCTGACTCGTCTAACACCAAGATGTCCGGGCAGACCTCTATAAAGCGCTGGCCACTGGCACGGCGCTATTTTCAAACAAACCGAAGCCTTGATGCCGCCTCACGACCCTGCTCGTGACGCAGTGCGTCAACCGTGATGACCTTCTGAGGTTGCAATGCAGAAATTGATGATTAACGGCCAGGAGCACGACCTGGATGTCGCCGACGACATGCCATTGTTGTGGGTCCTGCGCGACGTGATGGGCCTGACCGGCACCAAGTACGGCTGCGGCATCGCCCAGTGCGGCGTGTGCACCGTGCACCTGGACGGCCAGGCCGTGCGCTCGTGCGTGCTGCCGGTCAGCGCCGTGGCGGGCCGCAAGGTCACGACCATCGAAGCCGTCGGCGAGCAGGCTGTGGGTCAGGCGGTACAGAAAGCCTGGCTGGACCATGAAGTCGTGCAATGCGGCTACTGCCAGCCGGGGCAGATCATGTCGGCCGTCGCGCTGTTGCAGGAACACCCCAAAGCCAACGACGAGCAGATCGTCAACGCCATGTCGGGCAACCTTTGCCGCTGCGCCACCTACACCCGCATTCGCGCCGCCATCAAAAGCGTCAGCCAGGCCTGAAGGAAGTCATCATGTCCGAATCACAATCATCTGCCGCGATGCTCTCGCGTCGTGGATTGCTCAAAGGCAGTGCGCTGCTGGGCGGGCTGGTCATTGGCACTTACCTGCCGGCGACCGTCACTCGCAGCTTCGCCGCCGACCTGGTCAAGGGCGCGAGCCTGGGCGACAACGCCGAGCAAGGCTATGGCGCTTTCGTGCGCATTGATCACAGCGGCGCCGTCACGCTGATTTCGCCGAAGATCGAAATGGGCCAGGGCGTGCAGACCGGCATCGCCATGATGGTCGCCGAAGAGCTCGAAGTGCCGTTGAGCCAGATCACCATCACCGAGGCGCCGCCCAATGCAGCGCTGTACACCGACGCGCTGCTGAGCTTCCAGGCCACCGGCGGTTCGACCTCCACCCGCTACAGTTGGGAGCCCCTGCGCAAGGCCGGCGCCAGCGCGCGCATCGTGCTGATCCAGGCCGCGGCGATGCGCTGGAAAGTCGCGCCGAGCCAGTGCCATGCCGAGAACGGCCGGGTCATCGGCCCGAACGGTCAAAGTGCCGGTTACGGCGAGCTGGTGGATGCCGCGGCGAAGTTACCGCTGCCAACCGACATCCCGCTCAAAGCCGTCAGCGAATTCAAGCTGCTGGGCAAACCGGTCCAGCGACTGGATACGCCGAACAAGGTCAACGGCACGGCGAAATTCACCATCGACCTGCAAGTGCCGGGGATGCTGATTGCGTCCACCCTCACCTGCCCGGTTCACGGCGGCAAACTGCGCGGCGTGAAGAATGAAGACGCTGCGCGCAAGATCTCTGGCGTGCGCGATATCGTGCGGCTGGACAACGCGGTGGCGGTAACGGCGAGCAATTTCTGGTCCTGCCAGCAAGCGCTCAAGGCGCTGGACATCGACTGGGACCTCGGCCCCCACGCCGGTCTGGATTCCGCCCAGCTGGACAAATCGCTGTTCGACGTCAGCGCTGGCGATGGTGTGTTCGCGCACCAGTCCGGTGACATCGCCGGCGCGCTGAAAAACGCTTCCAGCCGCTTCGAAGCGATCTACGAGCAACCCTTCCTGTCCCACTCGCCGCTGGAGCCGATGACCTGCGTCGCCCATGTGCGCGCCGACGCGTGCGAGTTGTGGGTCGGCTGCCAGGCGCCGGGGATGGCCCAGGCAGGCGCCGCCAAAGTCTGCGGCATGCCGGTGGAAAAGGTGGTGATCCACAACCAGTTGATCGGCGGTGGTTTCGGCCGTCGTCTGGAGTCTGACTTCATCTTCCAGGCCGTGGACATCGCGCGCCAGCTCAGCTACCCGATCAAGCTGATCTGGAGCCGCGAAGAGGACATGACCCACGACCGTTATCGTCCGCACTACGTCGATCGCCTCAATGCGGCGCTGGACAAAGACCTGCGTCCGGTGGGCTGGGAGCATCGCATCGCCGGTGCTTCGGTGGTCGCTGCCTACATCGGCGCATTGCCGGCTGACGGCGTCGATGGCGATGCCGTCGAAGTGGCGAAGGACCCGATCTACACCCTGCCCAACCTGCAGGTGCGCTACATCCGTCACGACCCCGAGGTGATTCCGGTTTCGTGGTGGCGTGGCGTCGGACCGTTGCGCAGCACCTACGCCATCGAGTGCTTCATCGACGAGTTGGCCCACAACGCCAAGGTCGATCCGGTGAAATACCGCCTGGCGCTGATGCAGTCGCAACCCCGCGCGCAAGCGGTGCTGACCAAGGCCGCGCAACTGGTGGAGTGGGACAAGCCACTGCCTGCCGGTTCGGGCCGTGGCGTGGCGGTGACGGCGGTGTTCGGCAGCTTCGTCGCCACCATCGTCGAGCTGGAGAAGGAAGGCGAAAAAGGCCTGCGCATCAAACGGCTGGTGACGGTCATCGACTGCGGCTTTGCCACCAACCCGACCTCCGTGGCGTCGCAGATGGAAGGCGGCACGCTGTTCGGTCTGTCGGCCGCGCTGTTCAACGAAATCCTTGTCGAGAAGGGTCAAGTGCAGCAGACCAACTTCCACGAGTACCGGCAGATTCGCATGAGCGACGCGCCGCCGGTGGAGGTGCACATCGTCGAGAGCGTCGAGACCCCTGGCGGTGTCGGTGAAACCGGCGCAGTGCCCGCTGCGGCCGCGCTGGTTAACGCCGTGTACGCCGCGACCGGTGTGCGTGAGCGTCGTTTGCCGTTGAGCCGTTCTGGCTATTTCACTGTTTAAGGAGCGCGTCATGAACGTTTTCAACACTGCGCTCGGACTTGTGGCCGGTTTGCTGGCCAGCACCGTTTACGCGAGCGACACCCCGGCGATGAGCAAGGGCGAATACCTGACCCGCGCCGCTGATTGCGTGGCCTGCCATGTCGTGCCGGGCGGCAAGCCGTACGCCGGCGGGCTGGAATTCAAGTTGCCGTTTGGCAGCCTGTATTCGCCCAACATCACCCCGGACAAAGAGACCGGTATCGGCAACTGGACCGACGACGAGTTCGTCGACGCCCTTCAGAAAGGCGTGGGCAAGGACGGCAAGCATTACTACCCGGCCTTCCCTTACACCTCGTACACGCTGATGTCCCGCGAAGACATCCTGGCGATCAAGGGCTACCTGTTCAGCCTTGAGCCGGTCAAGCAGATGCCGCCCGAGAACAAGATTTCGTTCCCGTTCAATCAGCGCTGGGGAATGATGTTCTGGAACGCGATGTTCGCCGGCAACGAACGCTTCGTCCCGGACAGCAAGCAGTCGCCTGAATGGAATCGCGGCGCGTACCTGGTGCAGGGCCCGGGCCATTGCGGCGAGTGCCACACCCCACGCAACCTCTTCCAGGCGATGAGCTCCGGCAATTCCCTGGCAGGTGCTGAACTGGGCAACTGGATGGCCTACAACATCAGCTCCGACGCCAAATACGGCATCGGTGCCTGGCCGGAAGACGCCATCGTCAGCTACTTGTCGAAGGGTTACGCGGCCGGTTTCGGCGGCGCGGGCGGCCCAATGGGTGACGCCGTCGAGCACAGCCTGCGCTACCTCGATCCGGCGGACCTGAAAGCCATCGCGGTGTACCTCAAGAGCACGCCGGCACGAAGCGAAGGCATCCCCCGCCCAAGCATGGTGATGAACGATGCCGCACTGCAAAAGGGTCTTGGTCAGAAGCTGTTCAACGACACCTGCGTGGCCTGCCACCAGATCGACGGCAGTGGCCGGCAGTCCCCGGCAGGCGGGTTGGCGGGCTTGAAAACCGTCAACGACCCCAAAGGCCGGAACGTGATGGCGACGTTGCTGGAAGGTCACACGCCAACGGCGGCACGGGTCGATCAGCGCATGCCTGATTTCGCCGGCAGTTACAGCGACGCTGAACTGGCCGCCGTGAGCACCTTCGTGCTGCGTCGGTTCGGTCAGAGTGACGGCGAGATCAAAGCCGAAGACGTCGCTAAAAATCGCGCCAGCGCGTTGCATTGATGGAGCGGCAGCGCGTCTGGCTCTCCTGTGAGTCAGCCGCGCTGCCGGGCCATTCGGCGGTTCAGGTCTTCAGCACCTGCGCCGCCACCGCCGCCTTGTCGATCACCGACTCGACGTTGACGATACGCCCCGCCGCAAATGTGTAGAACACGTTCTCCGTAAACTGCACCCTCTTCCCGTTCACCGGCACATCGAACAGCTCGCCCACCGGCGTGCAATCGAACGTCAGCCTTGCGGCGATGTGCGGTGGCTCTGCGATCAGCAGATCGATGACAAAACGCAGGTCAGGGATGGCGCGAAAATCCCGTTCCAGCATCTGCCGATAGCCGGCCAGGCCTACGCGCTGGCCGTTGTAATGCACGTCCTCGCCGACGAAATCGCCCAAGGCAGCCCAATCCTGGCGATTGAGGCAGTCGATATAGCCGGTGTAAGCGTCCTTCAGTGTCTGGTTGTTCATCGTTTCTCCCGGGGTGGGTGGTTCGCATGAATGTTAGTACCCATGGATGCACGCGATGCTTAGTAGGACCGGCTTCAGCCGGGAAGAGGCCAGCGTGAACACCATCAATTTTGCAGTGCGACGACTGACGCCTTCCCGGCTGAAGCCGGTTTCACTCGATGACTGCAGTGTTTGGGTGCCGTTGGCTGCATGTTTCAGGCCGACACTGCTAGTGTTATCCGCACTGACTTCACAAGGCGCAATCATGTCCGTACATCCTCCTTTCTCCGGCGCAAAAGTCGCGATGCTGTGCAATGGCACGCTGCTCACCTATCAACGCGATGACAAACCCGAGATCCCCTGGCCGAACCTGTGGGACCTGCCCGGCGGCGGGCGTGAGGGCCAGGAGACGCCGGAAGAATGCGCCGTGCGGGAGACGATGGAGGAATTCGGCATCGTCCTCGACCCCGCTACCTTCACTCACAAGCAGGTCTACCCGGGTCAGGGCGTCGACGGGCTCGACACCTGGTTCTTCGTCGCTGAGGTGGCCGAGGGTTTATTCGATCAGGTGGTGTTCGGCGATGAAGGCCAGCGCTGGCAAGTGATGACGGTCGACGCGTTTCTCTCGATGGACAACGCTGTGGACCGCCTGCAACAGCGTCTGCGAGCGTTCATGGATCAGCAGCGCTGACAGGTTCAGCGCCTGAAGGCGCTCCGCGCGAGCCCCTCTGACAGAGACAAATTGACGCAGGCAATGCGTTTTTTTGCTATCGTCGCCGCAATTAACTAACCGGTTAATTACACGACGGATATGCCGTAAGCGATACGCCTGGCAGCCATCACGCTGTGAACCCTTGCCCTCAAATCACTTGATCGGTCGTCCCCGGCCCTTCTTCGCGTCAGCAGGAATGCCTCATGAATCACTCACCTTCTTCGGCAGCCGCCAGCCGCTGGCCCATTCGGGTCGTTGCGCTGGGCGTGCTGGTTTTCGGATTACTCTTCGCAGCGGGCGGCGGCTACCTCGTCACGCTGGGCGGCAGTGCGTATTTCCTGATGGCCGGCCTGGGCCTGATTGTCTCGGCCGTCCTGCTGTTCCGACGTCGCCTGTCAGGCGCGTGGCTGTTTGCAGCGGTGATGCTGCTGACGCTGATCTGGGCGCTGGTGGACGCCGGGCTGGTGTTCTGGCCGCTGGTTTCCCGGCTGTTTGCCCTCGGCGTGCTGAGCCTGCTGGTCGCGCTGATCTACCCTTCCCTGCGCAAGGCCAATGGCCACGCAGCCGGTCGCGGTGGTTATGTCGTTGGCGGCGTGCTGGCGCTGACGATCGTCGCCGGATCCTGGGGCATGTTTCAGCCCCATGCGTCAGTGTCGCCTACGGGGACTGGCCCGGGGCTGACCAAAGTCGATCCTGCCCACGCGCAAAAAGACTGGGCGCACTACGGCAACGATGAAGGCGGCAGCCGCTTCGCCGCGCTGGACCAGATCAACCGCGACAACGTCAGCAAGCTGGTGCCGGCCTGGACCTACCACACCGGCGACGTCGCCATCAGCGACGGCAATGGTGCCGAAGACCAGATGACCCCGTTGCAGGTCGGCGACAAGGTCTTTATCTGCACGCCGCACAACAACGTCATCGCGCTGGACGCCGACACCGGCAAGCAGCTGTGGAAGAACCACATCAACGCCAAGTCCGCCGTGTGGCAACGCTGCCGCGGGCTGGCTTATTTCGATGCCAGCGCCGCCATTGCGCCACCCACCGATGGCAGCACGCCTGTGGCGGCGGTCGCTGTGCCGGCTGGCGCCAACTGCCAGCGTCGTCTGGTCACCAACACCATCGACGCGCGCCTGATTGCCGTGGACGCCGACACCGGCGAGTTCTGCCAGGGCTTCGGCAACAATGGCCAGGTCGACCTCAAAGCCGGTCTGGGCAACGTGCCCGATTCCTACTATCAACTGTCATCGGCGCCGCTGATGGCCGGGACCACGGTGGTGGTTGGCGGTCGCGTGGCCGACAACGTGCAGGCCGATATGCCGGGCGGCGTGATCCGCGGCTTTGACGTGGTCACCGGGCAGATGCGCTGGGCGTTCGATCCGGGCAATCCCGAAGACAAACAGGCGCCTGCCGCCGACAAAACCTATGTGCGCAGCACGCCGAACAGCTGGGCACCGATGTCCTACGACCCGGCCATGAACACGCTGTTCCTGCCGATGGGCAGTTCGTCCACCGACATTTATGGCGTGAAACGCACCGAGCTTGACCACACCTATGGCGCCTCGGTGCTGGCACTGGACGCCACCACCGGCGTGCAGAAGTGGGTGTATCAGACGGTCCATAACGACCTGTGGGATTTCGACCTGCCGATGCAGCCGAGCCTGATCGACTTCGCCAAGCCTGACGACAGCAAGGTGCCGGCGCTGGTCATTGGCACCAAGGCCGGGCAGATTTTCGTCCTCGATCGCCACACCGGCCAGCCGCTGACCGAGGTCAAGGAAGTCCCGGTCAAGGCGTCGAATATCCCCAACGAACCGTATTCGCCGACCCAGCCAAAATCCGTGGGCATGCCGCAGATCGGTGCGCAGACGCTGACCGAATCGGACATGTGGGGCGCCACACCGTTCGACCAGTTGCTGTGCCGGATCTCGTTCAAGAAGATGCGCTACGACGGCCTGTTCACCGCGCCGGGCACTGACATTTCGCTGAGTTTCCCGGGATCACTGGGCGGGATGAACTGGGGCAGCCTGTCGACCGATCCGGTTCACGGCTTCATCTTCGTCAATGACATGCGCCTGGGCCTGTGGATTCAGATGGTGCCGCAGCTGAAGGACGCCATCGCGGCGTCGGGCGGTGAGGCGTTGAATACCGGCATGGGCGCCGTCCCGCTGAAGGGCACGCCGTACGCCGTTAACAAGAACCGCTTCCTGTCGGTGGCGGGCATCCCGTGCCAGGCGCCGCCGTTCGGCACGTTGACCGCCATCGACATGAAGACTCAAAAGATCGCCTGGCAAGTGCCGGTCGGCACCGTTCAGGACACCGGCCCGATGGGCATCAAAATGCACCTGCCTTTGCCGATCGGCATGCCGACGCTGGGGGGCACGCTGTCGACCCAGGGCGGTCTGGTGTTCATCGCCGGTACCCAGGATTACTACCTGCGCGCGTTCAACAGCGCCAACGGCGAAGAAGCCTGGAAAGCCCGCTTGCCCGTGGGCAGCCAGGGCGGCCCGATGACGTATGTGTCGCCTAAGACCGGCAAGCAGTACATCGTCATCACCGCCGGCGGCGCCCGTCAGTCGAAGGATCGCGGTGATTACGTGATTGCCTACGCGCTGCCTGCCAGCAAGTAACCGCCCTCACAAAAAAAACCGCTGACGCCTTGAGGAGGGGCGCAGCGGTTTTTTGTTGCGTCAGGGGAAAGGCTCAGGCCGGATTCACCCAGTGGGACCGCGTGCAGTCTGTAGTACCGGCTTTAGCCGGGAAAGCGTCGGACGTCACATTGCGAATTTGAGGGTGATCAAACCGGCCTCTTCCCGGCTAAAGCCGGTCCCACTATCAAACCGCGTTAGGCTGGTAGGCAGCGATCAATTACTCGCCACTTCCGCCGTCTTCCCGGTGGTCACCAGCGCTTTGAGGGACACATCAAACTGCTTCAGGGCATTGACCTGCAGGTCGCGCTGCTGGTTGATCTGCGCGGCGATTTCCGGGGCGGCCTTGCCGTGGACCCACACCGAGCTCAGCTCCTGGGCGCCCAAGCCTTCAGCCTTGCCGATGTATTGCAGGTTCGAATCGTAGAACGTGGCAATGAAGCGCGCTTCGACCTGAGAGTTACGCTGGGATACCAGACGGCTGTAGGTGTCGAGCATCACCACCACGTCAGGCCGCGCCTGCATCAGCGCGTCAAGGTTGTCGTACACGGTCACTGAAGCAAACTGCTTCTGCAACGAACCTTTCAGCCAGTCCATCGCCAGCTTTGGGTCGGAGCTGTTGACGAACGCCTCGCGAATGCGCGAATCCAGCCCGCCGTTCTTGACGCCCTTCAGCGCCACCGCGTGATAACGCTCAAGGTATTCGAGGGTGCCAACGGTGTTTTCGCTGTAGAGCACACCCACGCGTTGGGAAGACTGCAATGCCACACGGCTTTCAACCACCGGCAGCAAATGGCACGCCTCGGCATCCGCCGCCGAAACAGTGCCTGCCGCAACAGCAGAACCGGTAGCGACGAATCCGCTGGACAGCACGGCGACGAGGGTCAGCAGGGTTGAGATTTTCATCGCGTGGTGTCCTTTTAGAGCCAGTTCGGTATGGGGCCATCCTCCTCCCTTCCGGGAAAAAGAGAACTCGCCTACCGTGATGTTCACCATCGATTTCAAGAATGGTAGGCACTTTGAGAAACACCGTTACCGATGCCTCAACAAAGCCCGCTGCCGCCCTCACCTTTCGCACTGTTCAATACACGTAGCGGCCGACTGCCCGACGCACTGCCTGCAACGCAACCCGCAACGCCTCTAGATCCACAGAGCCCAACGCCAGGCGAATTCCGTGGGGGACGACGCTGGAGGTGGCGAAGGGTTCGGCAGTCGAAACCGCCACCTTGTTTGCCAGCAACTCCATGGCCACCTGGTCGGCCCTGGCGTCCTCCGGCAGTTGTACCCACAAAAAATAGGACGCCGGGTGACTGATGACGTTCAACCCGATTAACAGCTCCCGGGCGAGCGTCTGTCGGGTCCACGCATCCAGGCGTTTTTCCTCCTCCAGACGCGCGACGGTGCCGTCCCCAATCCAGCCGCAGACCAGCGACGTCATCACCCCTGGGGTATTCCAGACCGTCGCCCGGATCGCACGCTCCATCGCCGAAATCCATGGCAGCGGCGCAACCACGTAACCCACCCGCAGCCCGGTCGCGATGTTTTTCGAGAAACCCGAGACGTAGACGGTCAGCTCCGGTGCCAGGGCCTTCAACGGTGCGGGCGGGTCCTCGGCCAGGAACGCATACGCGGCGTCTTCGATCAACAGCAACCCATGCTGCCGAGCGATGCGCACTAAGTGTTCGCGCCACGGCAGGTCCATCACCCAGCCCATGGGGTTGTGCAGCGTCGGCATCGTGTAGACGGCCTTGATCCGCCTTCGCTGGCAGAGCGTTTCCAGGGCGTTCAGGTCGGGGCCGTGATCGTTATGGGAAATCGGGAGCAATTCCAGCCGGAGGGCGTCGGCCACCACTTTGAACCCCGAATAGGTCAACGCATCCACCGCCACCACATCGCCCGGTTTGAGCAACGCCATCGCAATGACCGACAGGCCATGCTGCGCGCCACTGACGATCACCACCTCGTCGGCCTCGACCGTTAAGCCCCGAGCAGCAAGGTGCCGCGCCATGCACGCGCGCTCATGGCTTCGGCCGGCATGGGGTTGATAGCGCAGCAGCGCCTCCAGATCACCCGACAACGCCAGTTGGCGAAGGCCGTTGCGCAGCAGATCCGCCTGGCCCGGCAGCGTCGGGTAGTTGAAATTGAGGTCGAGGACGCCGGGCGTGCTGGTCTGTTGATCGACGCCATGGCTGAGCGGCAGGGCGATTTCCCGGACAAAGGTGCCGCGCCCGGTTTCGCCGCTGACCAGGCCCATGGCTTCCAGCTCGGCGTAGACCCGCGACGCCGTGACCAGCGCCAGGCCTTCAGCCGCCGCCAACTGACGATGGGTCGGCAGGCGCGTCCCGGGCGCCAGTTCACCGGCCGCAATCTGCGCAGCAAATCGGTCCACAAGGGTTTTGTAGCGGGCGCGGGGCATAGACGCTGTATCCATGACAATTCTTTGATTGTACTGATTCTGCCCCTTACGCTGCCTTGACGGCAATCGACCCGTTGGCAATTCAACCTCAATCAGCAATGGCGTCCTCACGCCTGCACCTCAGGAGTCAGAACCCCATGGAAATCTCTTCAATGGTCCAGCCCCTGGCGACAAAGCGCTCCACTGCCGGATGGCTGAATGGCCTGATGGGCGTGATCATTTTCAGCGGTTCGTTGCCGGCCACGCGCATCGCCGTGCTGGAGTTTGCGCCGCTGTTTCTGACTGTCGCCAGAGCGTCGATTGCCGGCTTGGTCGCGGTCTGTCTGCTGCTGGTATTGCGAGAGAAGCGCCCGCAGCGCAACCAACTGATGCCGCTATTCATCGTTGCCAGCGGCGTGGTGGTCGGCTTCCCGCTGCTCACCGCGCTGGCGTTGCAATACGTCACGTCGGCGCACTCCATCGTGTTCGTCGGCCTGTTGCCGTTGGCGACGGCTGTGTTCGCCGTGCTGCGTGGCGGCGAGCGGCCACGCCCGGTGTTCTGGGTGTTCTCGTTGCTGGGCAGTGCGCTGGTAGTGGGGTTCGCCTGTGCCCAAGGGTTGTCGGCGTCGCCGGCGGGGGATCTGTTGATGCTGCTGGCGATTGTCGTCTGCGGCCTGGGTTACGCCGAAGGTGCCACGCTGTCCCGGACGCTCGGCGGCTGGCAGGTCATCTGCTGGGCGCTGGTGCTGGCGTTGCCGCTGATGCTGATCCTGACCCTGCTCAGCGCGCCGCCAGCTCTGGCCACCATCAGCGCACCGGCTTGGGTGAGTCTGGGCTACGTGTCGCTGTTCAGCATGCTGATCGGCTTCGTGTTCTGGTACCGCGGTCTGGCCCAGGGCGGAATCGCGGCGGTGGGACAGCTGCAGTTGCTGCAGCCCTTTTTTGGTCTGACGCTGGCCGCAACCCTTCTGCATGAACAGGTCAGCGTGGGCATGCTGGGGGTGACCGTCGGGGTTATCGCGTGCGTTGCCGGCGCGCGGCGGTTTTCACGCTAGCAGCAGGTCTATAGGACGGCTGAACAGTGCAGGTCTGACCCAACGTTTTTTAACCATCCCCAGAACGAAAAATGCCGGTGATCATCACCGGCATTTCCCGTTCATTGCTAAGCCATCACTTGGCCTGACTGACGCGCCAGACCTTGTTGCCCACATCGTCCGCGACCAGCAATGCGCCCTGCTTGTCGAGGATCACGCCGACCGGACGGCCTTGTGCGTCGCCATCGGCGTTGAGGAAGCCGGTCAGGACGTCCACCGGCAGGCCCGCAGGTCGGCCATCCTTGAAGCCGACGAACACGACTTTGTAACCGGCCTGCGGATTGCGGTTCCACGAGCCGTGCTCGCCGACAAAGACGCCGTCAGCAAATTTGGCCGGCATGCCGCGCGGGTCGGACCAGGTCAGGCCCAGTGGCGCGACGTGGGTGCCGAGGGCGTAATCCGGGGCGATGGCCTTGGCGACCATGTCCGGGCGCGGCGGCTGCAAACGGCTGTCGACGTGATTGCCGTAGTAGCTCCACGGCCAGCCGTAGAACGCGCCGTCTTTGACCGAGGTCAGGTAATCCGGCACCAGGTCGCTGCCGATTTCGTCACGTTCGTTGACCACTGTCCACAGCTCGTTGCTGCCCGGCTTCCACGCCAGCCCGTTGGGGTTGCGCAGTCCGCTGGCGAACAGGCGTTTTTGCCCGGTCTTGACGTCCACTTCCCAGACCGCCGCACGTCCCTCTTCGGCTTCCAGACCGTTTTCGGCCACGTTGCTGTTCGAGCCAACGGTGACGTACAGCTTGGTGCCTTCGCGGTTGGCAATGATGTTCTTGGTCCAGTGGTGATTGATGCCCGCCGGCAGGTCAGTGACTTTCACCGGCGTGGCGGTGCTTTCAGTCTGGCCGTCGTTGTACGGGACCTTGACCACTGCGTCGGCGTTGGCGATGAACAGCTCGTTGCCCACCAGCACCATGCCGAATGGCGACGTCAGGCCGCTGATGAACACCTTCTTCATTTCGGCCCGGCCATCGCCGTCGGCATCGCGCAGGATGCTGATGCGGTTAGCGCTCTCGGCTTCGGCGCCGACCCGGCTCATGACGATCCCGGTAGCCGTGCGCTTGATCCATGCCATCACCCCCGGGCCGCCATCCGTCGCGCCGTCAGGCTTCGGCGGCTTGTTGCTTTCGGCGACCAGGACGTCGCCGTTGGGCAGGCTGTACAGCCAGCGCGGGTGATCGAGGTTTTCGGCGAGTGCGCTGACGGTGAAGCCCTCGGCGGCCTTGGGCGTGTCGGTGCCCTTCCAGCCGACGGCCTTGGACACCTTGACGGTCGGAATCAGTGTGCTATTGGGCTCGGGCAGTTGCGGCTGCGCGCCTACGCCAGCCTGGAACGGCAGCTTGGCGGTTTCGCCACAGGCACTGAGCATCGCAGCAGTGGTCATCAGCAGTGCAAATCGGTGCATCGCAATCATCGTTCAACCTCGCGGCGGCCATCCATGGGCCCATTGTTTTGAGAAATCAAAGCGCTGACAAACAGGCAGCTTGGAGAAGCGCAGGCTTCGAGAGACATGACATAAGGCTGACAAGTATCGCCACGTCGACCGACAGCAAACAGCTCACGGGACGCAAATGACATTTGCCCTCAGGGCATCAATAAAACGACCCCGGCAGGGGCGTGAGGGTTCAATAATCTGCGCCGGCATCTCCCGTGCGGGACCGAGGGGTTAGCCATGTTGGCCGATTTTAGATACGCTTCATGCCTATAACCCCCAGAGCCAGATCCGATGACCCGCCCAGAGTTTGCTTTGGATGTTGAGGCGATCCATGCGATCCCCGCCGTGCCCGTCATTCTGAGCATGGTCAAGCACATGACAGGCATGCGATTCGCGGCGATCGCCAGGGTCACGGAAAGCCACTGGGTGGCCTGCGCCGTCGATGACTCGATCAATTTCGGCCTCAAGCCGGGCGGCGAGCTGGTGCTGGAATCAACCATCTGCCACGAGATCAGGCAGCATCACCAGCCCGTGGTGTTCGGCCATGCCAGCGCCGACCCGCACTTCGCCACCCATCACACGCCGCTCACCTATGGGCTGGAAAGCTACATTTCGATTCCCATCATCCTGCCCGACGACCGCTTCTTCGGGACGCTGTGCGCCATCGACTCAGTGCCTGCCGATCTGAGCGATCCTGCCATCGTCAAGACACTGACCCTCTTCGCGCAGTTGATTGCGATGAGTCTGGACACTCAGGGCCACCTGGACAGCGCCCGCGCCGAGCTGAACGACGCCAACGAAAACGGACGGTTGCGGGAGCAATTCATGGCGGTGCTGGGGCACGACCTGCGTACACCGTTGAGTGCGATTCGCATGAGCGCCGACCTGCTGGCGACCAAAACCGAGGACAAGCGCTCGCAGGGGCTGGTCGCTGCCATACGGCAGAGCTCGATCCGCATGGGCGCGCTGATCGAGAACGTGCTGGACTTCGCCAGGGGCCGCATGGGCGGAGGAATTCCGGTGAAGTGCCAGGCCACGGATGATCTTCCCGACGTATTGAAAGCGACGGTGGACGAGATCCGCGCGTCGCACCCGCAGGCAACGTTCAACGAAGCCATCGACCTCAACGGGAGCGTCTACTGCGACCCGCTGCGCATCAGCCAGTTGTTGTCCAATCTGCTGGGCAACGCGGTGACCCATGGCTCACTCGCCTCGCCGATTGACCTGCACATCTGGCAGGAATCTGATCAGGTCATCATTTCCGTCATGAACCACGGCGCGCCCATCTCGCCACGGCTGATGCCGCTGCTGTTCGAGCCGTTCACCCGGTCCGAAGCGGGCGGGCGCGGCGAAGGCCTCGGTCTTGGGCTGTACATCGCGTCGCAGATCGCCAGCGCTCATCACGGTACTTTGACCGTGAGCTCATCGGCTCAGTTGGGCACCTGTTTCATCGCGCGCTTTCCTTACACGCAACCCGCTTGAGCGCCGACAGGTGATGTAGGCACGTCTGCGCCACAGCGTCGCGGGCACACTGATTTTCGCTATGACCCACTTTTCTGAAGCCCCCTTCCCTGAGGAGAGCACCTGACATGCTTCTGCACCAGTCCACATGGATCGAGATCGAACAGTTTCTCAAGCGCAGCCGCACGATTGTCGTGCCCATCGGTTCGAACGAACAACACGGTCCCACCGGCCTGCTCGGCACTGACTGGATGTGCCCGCAGATCATCGCCCACGAAGCGCAGAAGAGCGCCGATATCCTGATCGCGCCGACCTTCAACATCGGCATGGCGCAGCATCATCTGGGCTTTCCCGGGACGATCTCGCTGCGCCCCTCGACGTTCATCGCCGCCATCGGTGACTGGGCGCGCTCGCTGGCGGGTCATGGCTTTGAGAAAATCCTCTTCCTCAATGGTCACGGCGGCAACGTCGCGTCGATCGAGGCGGCGTTTTCCGAGCTGTACGCAGAAGCCAGCTTCGCCGGGCGTTCTGCCGGTTTCGCCCTGAAGCTGACCAACTGGTGGGACCTGGAGGGCGTCGGCGAACTCGCCCATCGGCAGTTTCCGGTGGGCCACGGCTCCCACGCGACGCCGTCCGAGATCGCGGTGACCCAGTGGGCCTATCCGGAGTCGATCAAGTCGGCGGACTACTCGCCGCAGATTGCCCCGACCGGTCCGATCCGCGAAGCAAAGGATTTTCGAGCGCGCTTCCCCGATGGCCGCATGGGCTCAGACCCTGCGCTGGCCACGCCGGAAAAAGGCGGAGAGCTGGTGGCGCTGGCGGCCAAGGGGCTGGTGCGCGCGGTTGACGCGTTCAGTCGCGAACCGGCGCTGCATTAACGTCGCTGCGTTGACGGCCTGGCCGTGCGGCAATAGCGCGCGGGCGTTGAACTCGTCCGCCAAATGGCGGCCATAGTGGTATGCGCTTTTTCAAACGGTATGGGATCTGGGGCAGTCTGCAGCGCAACGACCTCGCCCGGTCCCCTTGGCTGACAGGTGATATGTGAATACGTTTATCCCACTGGACAAAGTTGAAGAAATCGATCTGCAGGATTACCACGAGGTCTGGCTGACCACGTCGGAAACCTGGCCACAGGACCCGGCGACGGTTCACCGCAAGTGCCTGTGGCGCCAGGATCGCGAGATGACCTCCGATGTGGAAATCGACGGCGTTTACTTTGAAAATCTCCCGCACCTGTGGCTGCGTGTGGACGATCTCGATGACCAACAGGACATCGACCTCGTGATCGAGAAGCTCAAGGTACGCATTGCCGCACTGAATCTCAAAGGCGAGTTCTATCCTCCCGAGCTGCCGACTGCGGCGCCTCACAAGGACGAAGACGAAATCAAGAAAGACCTGCGCAGCTAATCCGCTTCACCCCCCGCTTCTCCGACGCGCGCCGTGGCTGATCTTCAGCACGGCGCCGTTTTTGTTTCTGCTGCACCCATTTCCGGTCAGTCCTACCCAGTGCACGCGCTGTATCAGTGGGACCGGCTTCAGCCGGGAAGAGGCCTGTGTGAACACTCTCAATTTTTGCAGCGTTGCATCCGACGCCTTCCCGGCTAAAGCCAGTCATACAGGTGCACGCAGTCCGTCAGTGGGACCGGCTTCAGCCGGGAAAAGGCCTGTGTGAACACCATCCTTTAGAGGTCTGGGCTAGAATCGCCCGCTCAGATCATCAAGGAGTGAACCCTGTGCAGATGTCCCCGGCGATACCGCTGATTCGTATTTTTTCCGAAGCCAAGGCGAAAGAGTTCTACCTGGATTTTCTCGGCTTCAGCCTGGAGTGGGAGCACCGCTTTGAACCGGGTCTGCCGCTGTACGCCCAGGCCCGTCGCGACCAACTGGTCATCCACCTGACCGAGCACCATGGCGACGCGACGCCGGGCTCGACGATCTTTGTGCCGGTCAGCGACATCGACGAATTGCAGCGCGAACTGCTGGCGAAAAACTACGGCTATTCACGCCCCGGCATTCAAGACCTCGACTGGGGCAAGGTCATGGACATCGCCGACCCGTTCGGCAACCGTCTGCGTTTCTGCGAGGGCTCGGAAGACTGACCACCGCCGTCACAGCCGGAAATACTGCCCGATCGCCCGACGCAGAAGGTCCACCGCGTCATCCCCGTGGGAAGCTGACGAGCGCACGACGATGATGTCGTGGTCGGCGATCGGCGGCAGGCCATCGAGGATGCGCATGCCGTCGGTGACCCGGGCGCGGTCGATCACGCTGATGCCCAGTCCTGCTTCGACACAAGCCTTGACCGCCTGATTGGACGAGCTCTCGAGCACGATGCGCATGGGGTGGCCGGCGCGCTTGAGCGACTCGATCATCGCTTGCCGGTACGAGCAGTGGACCGCATGCACGGCCAGCGGCAACGGGGTCGGTAAATCCCCCGATTGATGCGCCGCGCCGACCCACACCGGCGTGGTCGGCACCAGCAACTGATCGTCCGCGCCCAACTGGCCTTCCGGCTGGGCGATGAGCGCCACCTGCAGCCGACCCCGCCGCACCTGATCGCGCAGGATAAAGCTGGGCGCGGTCTTCAGCTCCAGAACAATGTTCGGCCAGGCTGCAGTGAAAATCGGCAGCACGTCGCGAATCAGGTGCGTGGCGTATTCATCCGGCACGCCAAGGGTGATGCGCCCCGCCAGCTGCGTGCCCTGCAGCTCGGCCAGCACTTGATCGTGGGTGCTCAGCAGCGCAGCGGTGGAGGTCAGAAAACGCTTGCCCAGCGGCGTCAGCGACACCGACTGATTGTCGCGATTGAGCAGCCGCCCCCCCGCCACCGCTTCCAGCCGCTGCACGTGCACGCTGACCGCCGCCGGGCTTTTGTGCAGCTGTTCTGCCGCCGCGCTGAACTTGCCAATGCGCGCACCGGCGTGGAAGGTGCGGACCTGTTCGATATCCAGAATGGCACTCATGGTTCACTGATCCCGAAGCACTGCTGTCGTTTATTTTGATTTATTAGATTACGGCGGTTGGTTACGTTGGGTCCATGAACACTTCAAACGAACTGACCAACGCGAGCCTCGCCCTTCCGTCCCCACGCCGGGCGATGCCCTTGCCGCTGCTCGAAGCCGGGCTGGTGATCATCTGGAGTTCGGGCTTCATTGGCGCGCGCTTCTCCATCGATTACGCGCCGGCCTCCTTGGTGGTGTTCTGGCGCTGCCTTCTGGTCACGCTGATTCTGTTGCCCTTCGTCGCCAGACAGCTGCGCCAGACACCGCCTGCGGTGCTGCTGAAAAACGCCGGCATCGGCCTGCTGGCCATGGCCGGTTATCTGTTCGGTGTGACCGAAGGCATTGCCCTGGGTGTGCCCGCCGGGCTGGCAGCGCTGTTCGCCGATCTGCTGCCAATCGGCATGGCTGTGCTGGCGGCCGTGGTGCTCCGCCAGCGATTGACCCGCGGCGTATGGATCGGATTGCTGATCGGTCTGGCGGGCGTGATGCTGGCGACCCACGACGCGCTGGCCTGGGGCAGCGCACCCCCATGGGCCTACGCCCTGCCCGTGCTGGGCATGCTGTCACTGGCGGTCGCCACGCTGTGGCAAAAACACTCCCCAGACCCGCAGGCGCTGGGCCTGCTGCCCAACCTGTGGTTGCAGTGCTTCGTCTCGACCTTCGTGTTTGCCGTCGTTGCCGGACTGCACGGGAGTCTCGCGCCCGTGCCCCGCGACTACCTCGACGCCAGGCGTTTTGATTGCTTCACGAAAAATAGCTTGCCCGACCCAACCAGTCACTCCAGCAATAACGATTTTCACAGGTCCATTCCTTTTTTTGCGCACAACACTTCTAAGGCTAGCCATGAGGCAGCATTCGGTTCCAGGCCGCTAAAGTGCCTGGGTCTTCATCGGCAACAATGGCGACGCACCGAAGATTAGAGCGCTGGTTAAGAAGGAAAAAGCGCTGTAGCGTTCGAGCATCTGTAACCGGTGGTTAGGAATATGAATAAATTGCAGTCGATGCAGGTGCTGCTTGAGGTGGTAGACGCAGGCAACTTCAGTGCCGCTGCTCGCCGTCTGGGTTTGTCTGCGGTTATGGTGGGAAAGCACGTACGGCAGCTGGAGGAGTTACTCGGCATGCGATTGCTGGAACGAAGCACTCGCAGTCAACGCTTGACCCAGGCGGGCAAGGTGTATTGCGAGACAGCTCGCGGGGTACTCAACCAGATTAAACTGGCCGAAAACACCATTGAATCCATGCACGCGAATCCGCGAGGCATGATCCGCATCAGCGCGCCACACAGCGTGGGAGCCACATGGATTGCTCCGTTGGTTACCCGCTATCTACGCCTCCATCCCGCCGTGAAAATTGAACTCATTCTGAGCAACGCTTATGTGAACCTGATCGATGACCAATTTGACTTAGTCGTTCGGGTAGGGGCGCTGCCCTATTCAGAGCTGGTCGCACGCCGGCTTCCGCCCTACCAAATGGTGATCTGTGGAGCGCCGGACTACTTGTTGCAGCGGGGCACGCCGCAGGTCCCCCGCGACCTCGAGCGCCACTCGTGTCTTGGACACTTGTCTGTCTATGGCTGTATTCAATGGCCGTTACACAACGCTGACGGCTACTGCTGGACGGGAGATGGATGCTTTGCTTCCAACGACAGTCATGCTCTGCGTCAGGCCGCACTGGGCGGCGCAGGTCTGATACTGCAGCCCGAACTATCAGTGATCAATGATTTATCCACCGGCCGTTTGGTGGAAGTGCTACGCGATCATCGCCCAACGCCGCTGCAGGTTCACCTGCTCTACCTCCCTGCGCGTAAAGAACACAAGGGATTTTCCAACTTGGTGGACTTCATTCTTGCCCAGACCCACAAGACCGGAAAATACGATTAGCGCCTCCCGGAAAAGAGACGGTCGTCCCGCGCTGAATCGATAGGGCCTGGCACTGACTTGCGGCGCCTGTAGCCCTGACGATCTTCAGGCCACCCAACGGCGCGTGACCTCCATGCGTTGGAATGCTGGGCCAATGCAGCCGTTTGTCACCCATAGCGTCGTTTTCGCCAAGACAACTGTCTCAAGGTGGGTGATACGAGTGTGCGCCGCACACCCCACCTTCTACTGGAGCGCATCCCCATGAAAATCGGCTTTTTGGGCCTCGGCAATATGGGTCAGGCCGTGGCTGGCAATCTGTTGAAAGGCGGTCATGAACTGCTGGTATGGAACCGTTCCCCCGAGGCCGCGCAGCCACTGGTCGAGCAAGGTGCCACGGCAGTCACCGAGCCTGCCCAGGCGTTCGCCGTCGACGTGGTGTTCAGCATGCTTGCCGACGACAAGGCCCTGCGCGCGGTGCTGCTGGATGCCGGTCTGCTCAAGCAGCTCAAGGGCCCGCTGATCCACATCAACATGGCGACCATTTCCGTGACCTTCGCCGACGAGCTGGCCGAGCTGCACGCCGCACAGGGCATCGACTACATCGCCGCGCCGGTGATGGGCCGGCCGAACATGGCCGCCGCAGCGAAGCTGAATATCATGGCTGCCGGCGCTGCCCAGGCCATCGACCGGGTGCAGCCGTTGTTCGACCTGATCGGCAGCAAGATCTGGCGGATGGGCGACAAACCTTCCAGCGCCAACGCGATGAAACTGGCCATGAATTTCATGCTGGTCTCGGCCATCGAGGCGATGAGCGAAGCGGCCGTGCTGGTCACTCGCCACGGTCTGAAATCCGCTGATCTGGTGGAGCTGGCGTCGGGGACGATCTTTCCCGGGCCGGTCTACGCCGGGTATGGCGCGCTGATCGGCGACCGCACGTACGAGCCGGCGGCATTCAAGGCAGTGCTGGGCCTTAAAGACGTGGATCTGGTCCTGGCCGCCGCCAGCCAGGTGTCGGTGGAGATGCCGAGCGCCGAGATGATCCGCGCCCACTTGCAGGATGCCATCGACCATGGCCAAGGCGAGATGGACCTGGCGGTGTTGGCCGAAGTCGCAGAGCGGCGCAATCCGCGCTGAGTGCTTTTTCGGTTGCCGTTGATGTGAGGAGCAGACGTCAGCTCAAGGCCGGGCGACGTGAAGCCGGTGCAGGGTGATCTTGCGCACTTCCTGCTTGCTGATTTCGATGTGCCGCGTGAGCAACTGCTGGGCCTGCGCGGTCTGGCGATTGAGCACGGCGACGAGAATCTGCCCGTGCTCGTCGTAGGTCGTCTCGATGCGCGCCGCCTGGGTGAAATCCAGGCGGCGAATGATGCGGACCTTCTCGGTGATCTCCAGGTGCAGGCGCGCCATCTCTGTGTTGCCTGCCGCCTCCAGCAACGCGCAATGGAAACGCTCGTCCAGCGCTGAGACCTGCTGGGCGTCTTGCAGGCGCTCAGAGGGGGTGACGAGCCAGGTGTGTTTCAGTTCATCGATGACCGGGTGTTGCTCCAGATCCAGCGCTTCAAGACGCGCCAGTGCCGCGCACTCCAGCACGATGCGCACGTCGTACAGCTCTTCGAAATAATTGAAATCGAACGCCCTCACCCGCCAACCGCTGCGGAAATACACCTCCAAATACCCCTCGCGCTCCAGCCGATACAGCGCCTGTCGCACCGGCGTGCGGCTGGCTTGCACGCGCTCGGCCACCTCGCCTTCGCTAAAGCGATCCCCGGGCAGCAGGCGAAACTCGAAGATGTCGTCCTTGAGCTGCTGATAGATCCGCTCGGCCATGTTGTCCGGGCGACGTTTGGGTGTCTGTGAAGGGATGATGGCCGGGGTGCTCCGTCGGGTGATCTTTGCGCCTGACGCGACGGTGTTTCGGGGCCGCGTCAGGCGTTGGGTCAGGCTTTTTTCAGGCTGCCGATGTACGCGCGCCAGCCACCGAACGAGGTGATGTCCAGCGCGCCGTCAATCGCCCAGGGTTCGCAGATGAAGCCCTTGACGCTGCGACCGTCCTTCAGCGTCAGGGTGCCGATGCCCAGCGGCGCAGGGATCTCGGCCACGAACTCGCCAAAGCGCGCCAGCGGGATGTCCCACAGTTCCACGATGATCGATGCACCGCTTGCGGATTTCACAAGCCCCGGTTTGGGCGGCACAGTGCCGGGTAAGGCGTAGAGCCGGTAGTCGCCTGCCGTGAGCGTCTGTTCGACGAGCACGGCGTCCCGACGGGTCAGCTGCGCGTTGAGCGGCATGCCGGTCAGGTGCGCGCCCACCACGGCAACCCGCACGCTGCCCCGCGGCGCAGTCGCTGGCGATGCCGTGGGCGAAGGAAGTGAGCGACCTGTGGCGCCCAGTGGCAAGCCGACGTTTTCCTGCCAGCGCTGGCCAAACCGGGCGAGCGCAGTGTCGTGCCAGGCCGGCGCAATCAGCGTGATCCCCGACGGCAAGCCATCGGCGCGTAGACCGGCGGGCAATGCCAGGGCCGAGAGGTCCGCCAGGTTGGTGAAGTTGGTATAGAAGCCGAACTGCGAGTTGTACAGCACCGGTTCGGCGGCCATTTCCGCCTGGGTGCGCAGGGTCGCGGACGTGGGCACGACCAAGGCGTCGAAACCGACCAGCGCATCGTTGATCTGCCGGCTCAATGTGGCGCGCAAGTACTCGGCCCGATAGGCGTCACAGGCACTGTAGGCCAGACCACTTTCGACGATGCCACGCACCACCGGGTTGATGGCGTCGGGGTTGGTTTCCAGCATCGCGGTCAAGGCGACTGTGCGTTCGGCCACCCACGGGCCGTAATACAGTTGCTCGGCCAGGGCCTTGAACGGGGTGAAGTCGATGCGGGTGATCTCGGCGCCCATGTCGCTCAATCGGTGCAGCGCCTGTTCGAACACCGCCTGATTGTGCGTATCGCCGAAGAACTCCAGGGTGTCCGGCACGGCCAGCTTCATCGCCGCGCGAAAGCCCACCGGCGCCGTGCCCGGGTTGTGGCGGGAATAGGCGTCATCGCCATCGAAGCCTTCGGCCAGGCCGGCGACTTTCTGCGCGTCGTCTACGGTCAGCGCGAAGATGGAAACGCAGTCCACCGTCTTGCACGCCGGCACCAGCCCGGTGTTGGGCAAGCGGCCCTTGGTCGGTTTCAGGCCGACGATGTTGTTGAACCCGGCGGGCACCCGACCCGAGCCTGCGGTGTCGGTGCCCAACGAAAATGCCACCAGCCCCCGTGCCACCACCGACGCCGAGCCCGAGCTGGAGCCGCCGCTGACGTAATCAGGGTTGACGCTGTTGGGCACGGCGCCGTAAGGCGAGCGGGTGCCGACCAGGCCGGTGGCGAATTGGTCGAGGTTGGTCTTGCCCATCAAAATCGCCCCGGCTGCGCGCAGTCGGGCCAGCACCGTCGCGTCCTTGCTTGCGGTGTAGGCAAACTCCGGGCACGCCGCCGTCGTCGGCCACCCGGCGGCGTCGATATTGTCCTTGATCGCGAACGGCACTCCGTACAGCGGCAGTTGGGTGATGTCGCCGTTGACTGCAGCAAGACGCTCGGCGAGGGCTTCAAGCTGCTCACTGATCTGCGCCTGACTGGCACGGGCGATCCAGGCGGTGTCGGTTTCCGGGTAGGCGCTGGCGAACGACAGCAGCACGTCAGGCGACAACTGCCCGGTCTGGTAGGCCATCAGCCACTCGTTGATCGTCCAGCCGATATGAGCGTTTTGGAGGTCATGCATGGGGGCACCCATCTTGTATCCAAGTTTGGATTCAACGAAAGCAAAAGCCGGGCCACTGGGGTGAAAGGTCCGATTGGCTTGGGTGTGAGGCTATTTCGTAACGTGGGAAGCGCCAGCGCACGCCTCAAAAAAGCACACCGTGCAGGGTTTTGGTGCCGCCTCGCACACCACGATCACATAGTGGGACCGGCTTCAGCCGGGAGGGCATCCGGCGTCACACCAAAAAGTGATGGCGAACACGCTGGCCTCTTCCCGGCTAAAGCCAGTCCTACAAAAAGCATCGCGTGCATCCCATGAGAGTCGCGGTGACCTCGACTGTAGGACCGGCTTCAGCCGGGAAGCTTTTGATCTGCTTTTGATCTTCCTACGAAGCAAGTCCAGACACCGCCAATCGCGACTTGGGTGCAGGCCGAACGCAGACGACACGGAGTGGGCCGAGCGGCATGGATGCCGCGAGAGCCGCCCCCCGCCATGGATGGCGGATGGCGGCGGGCCCACGGAGCGAGACCGGAGTGAGGGGACTCCGACGCAGGAGGAGCCAAACCAGGAGCAAGCACCCTTGGTTACTTGGGGTGCTTTTCCAAGTAACTCGCCGAAGGCGAAACCGGAGGCCGTTAGGCCGACCATTGCAGCCGCACCGCGTATCCCGGGGACAGATTAATTTACGATGAAGCGCTGTAAATAAATCAGTCCCCTTCACCGTCAAGTCCCCTTCACCGTCAGGTCAGGTATTTCCTGAACCAATCCAACGTCCGGTTCCACGCCAATGTCGCCGCAGCGTCGTCATAACGCGGTGTCGAATCGTTATGAAACCCGTGGTTGGCGCCTTTATAAATATGCGCCTCATACGTCTTCCCCGCCGCCTTCAACGCCGCCTCATACGCCGGCCAACCATCAGTGATCGGCTTGTCCAGCTCCGCGTAATGCAACAACAGCGGCGCCTTGATCCGGCTGACGTCTTCAGCCTTGGGCTGCCGGCCATAAAACGGCACCGCCGCCGCCAGCTCCGGATAAGCCACGGCAGCAGCATTTGAAACACCGCCGCCGTAACAAAACCCGGTAATCCCGACTTTCCCGGTGGACGCGTGATGGGCCATCAGCCATTCGATGCCGGCAAAGAAATCGTTCATCAGCTTCTCGGGATCAACCTTCTGCTGGAGCTCGCGGCCCTTGTCGTCATTGCCCGGATAGCCCCCGACCGATGACAAACCGTCAGGCGCCAAGGCGATAAAACCGGCTTTGGCCACCCGCCGGGCGACGTCCTCGATGTAAGGATTCAGGCCGCGATTCTCATGCACCACCAGCACCGACGCGACCTTGCCGTCGGCTTTTGCCGGCCGCACCAGATACCCGCGCACCTGGCCGTGACCTTTGGGCGACGGGTAGGAAATGTATTCAGCAATGATGTCAGGATCGGTGAATTCGACCTGCTCGGCGAGCGCGTAATTGGGGCTCAGCGACGCCATAATGGTCGTCGCCGCAAGCCCGCCCACAGCGAACACGGCCGCGCGATCGAGAAACTCCCGGCGGTTGATCTTGCCGTGAACGTAATAGTCGTAGAGCTCAAGCAATTCCGGGGCGAAGTCTTTGGCGGTGAGACGGGTCATCTGTGCGCATCCTCATCGATTGTTCAACGGGCGCAGGCCTAGAACCGAGCGCCTGAACGTGCCGCAGCGAGCCCTCAGTAAAGCAGTATTTCGCCAGCCTGTATCACGCCGCGACGCGACGGCACCCCACTTTCAAACGCTCCCTTTCCAACAGGCTCGATGTGGGCTAGCCTGAGCGTCGCAGTTGTACGACGACGTACAAAGCCACCTTTCTTCAGAAATGGCCGCTGCATGCCGCTTCCATCAACAATAAAAAAGGATGCACTCATGACCCGACTCAAACTGACCCTCGGCTTCTTGTGCCTGTTTTCAGGCTTCGTGGCCGCCGCCCCTTCTGCCGATGAACAAGCCGTCGCCAAGGCCGTCGACAACATGACCCAGGCGATGCTGCACAAAGACA
Source organism: Pseudomonas sp. W5-36 (assembly GCF_046540455.1). Taxonomy (NCBI): domain Bacteria; kingdom Pseudomonadati; phylum Pseudomonadota; class Gammaproteobacteria; order Pseudomonadales; family Pseudomonadaceae; genus Pseudomonas; species Pseudomonas sp. W5-36. Next base: position 40,615 of record NZ_JAXCIQ010000030.1, read on the forward strand.
TTGCCACCCTGGGCGCGCTGACTTCGGACAACGTCACCTACGGACACTCCAGCGGCAAGGTGCAGAACAAGGATGAATTCATTGCCGACATCGAAACCGGTCGCAGCGGCTTCAACACCCTGGAAATGAAAAACCAGACAATCAACATGAACGGCGACACTGCCCTGGTGCGCAATCACTTTTCCGCCGAAGCCGTGAACAGTGGGAAGGTTGTGCCGACCGAGATCGAAAACTTTCAGGTCTGGCAGAAACAGAAAGGCCAGTGGCTGCTGATCGGGCGCCAGGCGTTCAAATTCTGATGGCGTGACTTCAACGTCTGGGCCGACCGGGTGCCTGAGAGGGTCAGGCGCCGGTCGGCTACATGTCTGTTTTTACCGCCCGTTGAGCTACAACGCTTCCAACTCCTGCAACACCGCCAGCACATTGCGGGTCGAGCGTTCGACGCTTCCCGCACGATGCGCAATGCCCAACTCCCGCCACAACGCCGGCTGCAACGGACGCATGACAATGCGGCTTTCCGGCGCGGGCGTGGAGGCTTCGTGGGGCAATAATGTCGCGCCATAGCCCGCCCCCACCAGACTCTTGATGGCGTCGTTGTAATTGAGCTGAATGCGTGGCGTCGGCTGCGGCCCCTCGCCCGCAAACCACTCCGCCACCTGACGGGACAGCCGCGTGGTGGCGTCGTTGAGAACCAGCGGCTGACCGGCAAGCCAGCTCGGCGTGATGACCGGCGGGCAATCCCAGCGCGCCGGCAGAAACGCCATCACCGGGTCGCGCCGCCACGACTGTATCGACAGGCCCTTGACCGGCGCCTGGGGCAACGCAATCACGCCAATGTCCAGGCTGCCGTCCGCGAGTTTTTGCAGGGTCTGCTGCGACGTCAGCACCGCGACCTGCACGTCGATGCCGGGGTGCAACTGCTCCAGGGTTTCCAGCGCCTGGGGCAGCAATTGCGCGATAACGCCGGTGGACGCCCCCAGTCGAACCCGCCCGGCCAGCCCTTTGACCTGACGCTCGACGTCTTCCAGCGCCTGTTCGGCGTCGGCCAATAGACGCCGCGCGCGCTCGATCAGCGTATCGCCGATGGCCGAAGGCTGAACCCGCCCACGGGTGCGCGAGAGCAATACGCCGCCCACCCGTTGCTCAAGATCGGCAATGTGCAGACTGACCGTCGGCGGCGCGAGATTCAGCACCCGCGCCGCTTCGGCAAACGAGCCGTGGTCGGCGATGGCCACCAGGGTGCGCAAACGATCCAGACTGATTTCCCGCACTGGCCCATCCTTCCTTCAGAAAAGATGAAGTGTACCGTCATCAAATTCAACTTTCTCTATCAACGATAGGGCTTGAAGATGTCAGTCATTGACGACCTTCAGCGGAATTTCAACCTCATGCCAACCCCCATTGTGTTCATCGACGGCGACCAAGGCACCACCGGCCTGCAGATTCACCAGCGCCTGCAAGGCCGCACTGACCTGCACGTGGTCACCCTTCCAGCCGAGCATCGCAAGAATCCGGAAAGCCGCGCCGCCGCGATCAACGCCTGCGACATTGCCGTGCTGTGCCTGCCTGACGATGCTGCCCGGGACGCAGCGGCGAGCATCACCAATCCCGACGTGCGGGTTATCGACGCCAGCTCTGCGCACCGCACCCACCCCGACTGGGTCTACGGTTTCGCGCAGATGAGTGACGCGCAGAAACAACGCATCGCCACCGCCCGCCGCGTCAGCAATCCGGGCTGCTATCCCACCGGGGCGATCGGTCTCCTGCGTCCGTTGCTGGAGGCGGGTCTGCTGCCGCGCGACTACCCGATCAGCATTCATGCGGTGTCAGGCTATTCAGGCAAGGGCCGCGCCGGGGTCGATGAATTCGAAGGGCCGGACGCTGCCCAGGCGATCCCGTTTCAGATTTACGGCCTGAGCCTGGCGCACAAGCACGTCCCGGAAATCCAGCAATACAGCGGCTTGAGCGAGCGGCCGGTGTTCATTCCGGCCTATGGCGCGTTTCGTCAGGGCATCGTGCTGACCGTCGCGCTGCAAACGCGCTTGCTGCCCCACGCCGTGACCGGCAAGACGCTGCATGCTGCGCTGGCTGAGCATTATCAGGGCAGCGGGTGTGTGGAAGTGATGCCGATGGAACAATCAGGCGCGCTGAGCGGGATCGACCCGCGCCAGCTCAACGGCACGGATAACCTGCGGCTGATGGTGTTCGAGAACGAGGGCCACGTTTTGCTCGCCGCCGTGTTCGACAACCTGGGCAAGGGCGCGGCCGGGGCGGCGGTGCAGAACCTGGATTTGATGATTGCGGGTGGCTGACTGACGTTCGACCCGTCGTGCGTTACAGCCATCTCGCGTCGACGCTGCCCAGCGCGCTCGCCGGTAAATCCCACTGCGTCGGGGTACCTTCAATCACTCCGGCGGGCTTCAAGCGCAGCGCCGGGCCCCACGCGGTGTGCTCAATGTCAGGGGAATAATCCCTCGGATTCAGCGGGTGCAGGGCTGCAGGCGGCGCCTCGGCGGGCGTGAACGACAGCAACGACAACGCCGTTCGCGCCAGGGATGCCCGGACTTGAACGCCGTCGCCGGTGATCAGTCGCTGAGTCAACCCGCGCACCGCTGCCGCCGCCATCAAATACCCCGTGGCGTGATCCAGTGCCTGCACCGGCAGCGGCACGGGTCGATCACTTCTTGCCGCGATCATGCCGGCGTCGGCGATGCCGCAACTCATCTGCACCAGGCTGTCGAAACCCCGTCGCTCCCGCCACGGGCCGGTCCAGCCGTAGGCGTTCAGCGAGACATCCACCAGACCGGGATTGAGCGCGCGCCGGCGTTCAGCATCAAGGCCCAGCCGCGCGAGGGCATCGGCACGGTAGCCGTGAACCATCACGTCCGCTTCGCTGATCAGGCCCTCCAGCACTGCGCGATCGGCAGGGTCGCGCAGGTCCAGCCGCGCGCAGCGTTTGCCCAGCACCACTTCGGGCACTGTGCCAGGCTCGTCCCAGCCAGGGGGATCGATGCGCAAGACCTCAGCGCCGAAACCGGCGAGAAACCGCGTCGCCACCGGGCCCGCCAGAATGCGCGTGAGGTCGAGCACGCGGATGCCGCGCAAGGGGCGTTCGCGTGGGGCGATACATTCAGGTCGCGCAGGTTTGGACTGATGCGGCCCACCCGGTCCCACTGGCGCTTCGGTGCGATGCAGCAAGGGTTCGGCAGCGACGGCACGGCCCTGGGGATGTTCGCGCCAGGCAAGCGCACTGGCCATCGCGGCGGCACAACCCTGGTTGCCCACTACCGCGCTTTCCAGCTCACTGGCCTTCCAGCGCAGCACCGCCTGACTCACCGCATCGCGCTCGGGGGCGGTGTTCAGCACGGCAAGCGCGGCCTGACGATGGTGCGGCGCGTTGGTGTGCAAACGAATCCAGCCATCCGCCGCGGGGTAATCCCCCGCCATCGCGTCCCACTGCGCCGGCAGCGACCAGCCTTGGGGCTGCAGAGACGTGGCGAACCAGAACGAGGCCAGGCGCCGATCAACCGTGATCGGCGGCAACGTGCCGTGGGCCTGATTGATCAACTCGCCTACCGCCAGATGCGCGGCAGCGATGGCCGCTGTGGCGAAATCGGTGACCGGAAATGCCGAGACCAGCGCGCCTTCGCCGCTGATCTGAAGATGATCGAGATAGCGAGGCTCGCCAGCGAGGGCCAGCCAGAATTCACGCAGGAAATGCGTGCAGGCAGTGTCGGAATGGGCAGTGGGCACAAAGCGGCGCTCTCGGAAGTGGTGAGAGCAGCCTAGCAAATGAGTGTGGGAAGGGGCGTGAAGCTGGCGTATCTGCCACTGGAGATGCAGCTAATGCACTGGCCTCTTCCCGGCTGAAGCCGGTCCTACTGACACCGCGCGCGCATTTCGTAATTGGATGGACTCGCCCAAGCCGAGGCGTCAGTAGCGCCACGGTGGCATTCTTAAGAAGCCAACGACAGCGAGGGCGAGCCCATGAAAAAGCATACGATCAAAAG
>NZ_JAXCIQ010000031.1:0-41047 GCF_046540455.1 Pseudomonas sp. W5-36
ACTTTTGATCGTATGCTTTTTCATGGGCTCGCCCTCGCTGTCGTTGGCTTCTTAAGAATGCCACCGTGGCGCTACTGACGCCTCGGCTTGGGCGAGTCCATCCAATTACAATAAATCTTCCGCAGCCATCACCTCCCTCGTTTGCTATCGATCCTCACCAATCGCCCGCCTTCGAACCGCAAATACTGGTACATCCCGTTGCTCGGGCCGTAGATCCATTCCTGGACTTGCACCTGATCCACCTGGCGGTAGTGATTGACGGTTTCCTTATAGCCGATGATGTCCTGGCTGACCGGCTGGCCGCATTTCTGCTGCACTTCAAACATCCGGTCGCCGACGCTGATCAGCTGGCTGCCACAGCGCAATGTGTCTGCCTGGGCAATGCCAAGCAGCGCCGTCATACCGAGAATCACCGCCATCCTCGTTATCGCATTCTTCAAAATCATTACTCGCTGTCGAGGTGCAGGGGGCTGATGACGCGGCCGTCTTTTTCCGGCTTGCCAAGGGTGGTGTCGATGAAATACACCCGCTCGTCTGCCAGTTGGCCCTTGTCGACCAGGTAGTCCTTGATGCTTCCGGCCCGCGCCTGGCCGAGCTGACGCAACAGCAGCGCGCTCGAACTCCAGGATTTGAGCACCGCCTCGCGCAGCTTGTTCTGACGCTCTTCCTTGCCCATATTCACCCACTCGGCCGGCGGCTGCTGTTTCAGGCGCGTGCGATAAATACCGTCAAGCATCGGCGCCTTCTCATCCGCAGGTACCGTCAGATCACTCGGCTGCGCAGGCACCTTGTCGCCGCGGCGCTGGAGAATCTTGTAGTACGTGCTCTGGTATTCACGCTCCAGTCGTTGCTGGGCAATCAACGGGCCGTCGCTGGCTTCAGCGCTGGTGCCTTCAATCTCAAGACGCAACGCTGGCCGGGCTTTTAAGGCTGCCGCCAGCTTGTCCAGCGAAGCCATCGCCTCAGGGCTCAGCTCCTCAGCCCCTGGCGCGAAGGACACCGTGCCCAGGTCCTCCGATCCGCCACCGCCGCTGATCAATCCACCGATGAATTTGAACGGCGCCGCCGCTGCCTTCACCACCAGATTGCGCAGGGTCTGCCAGACGATCGGCATCACGCTGAACTGCGGATTGTTGAGATCGCCGGTTACGGGCAACTCGATGGAAATCTTGCCATCGGTATCCTTGAGCAGGGCAATCGCCAGTTTCAGCGGCAGATTCACCGCGTCCGGGCTGTCCACCTTCTCACCCAATTGCAACTGCTCGACCACCACCTTGTTCTCAGCCTTGAGCTGGCCCTTGGTAATCAGGTAGTGGAGATCCAGATTCAGACGCCCCTTGCGAATGCGATAACCGGCGAATTTGCCGGAGTAGGGCGTCAACGTGGTCAGCTCCACGCGCTTGAAGCTGGTCGCGATGTCCAGACTCGCCATCGGGTTGAACGGGTTCAGCGCGCCCTTGATGGTCACCGGCGCATAGCGATCCACCTTACCGTTGATATTCACCGTCGCGGGTTTGTCCTGGCGGTTATCCAGCGTGCCGATTTTGCCGTTGAGTTGCTGAACGGCCGTGGCGAAGTTCGGTGTCAGGCTGAAGTCGGCGAAGTTGGCCGAGCCGTTGGTGATGTTGACCTCGCCAATGCGAATGCCCATCGGCTTTTCGCTGCTGGCGGCTTTGGCTTTCGGCGCGGCAGGCGCCTTGTCTGCAGGCTGCGGAATCAGCAGGTCGTCGATGTTGGTCGAGCGATCGTCAGCGATCACGAAGCGCGCATACGGCTGATCGACATTAATCGAAGCGATGGTCAGGCTATCGCCCAGCTGGAAATTCAGCCCGTCTACATTTAGCCGCTGCCACTTCACGAAGTCCCGCGACTTGAGCGTGTCGAGGGTGTGCAACTGGTCGACCTGCGCCTTGCCGGTAATGCCAAGCGCCAACGGCTCGGTGCTTTTCAGGTCCACGGCCAGATCGCTGTTGAGCATGCCGCTGCGCACTTCCAGGCGAATGAACGGCGTGACGTAGGACTGCGCCACTCGCAGGTCGATGTCGCGCGTAGTGACATTCAGATTGGCGCGCACCGGCGCAAGATTCACCTCGCCCTCGGCGGTGAGCTTGCCTTGCTTGCCCACACCGGTGTCGAGCTTGAGCTTGAAGGGTGACTTGTTGAGGCTGTCGAAGCCGGTCAGGTCCAGGTTCAGCGGGCCGACATCAATCGCCACAGGCTCTTTCGGGACCTTGTCGGCGAGATGAATCCGGTAGTCGCGCAGCTGCGTATCCCGCAGCAATACCTGCCACGGTTTGCTCGGCGCCGCTGGTTTTGCGCTGGCGGTGGTTTCTGCGCCGGTCGCTGTCGCGGGCTGCTGTTTTTCAGCCTCGACTTTCTTGGCTTGTGCTTTGGACGGCTGGCTGGCGAATAGCTTCTGCCAGTCCAGCTCGCCGTCCGACTCCCGCGTCGCCCAGGTTTCCAGGCCGTCGCTGCGAATCTTGCCGACGGACACCAACTGCTTGGCCAGATCGATTGACGTGTCGCTGATGCTCAGTTTTTTCAGACGCGCCAGCGGTCTGCCGTCCGGGGCATCAATGGCGAAGGGCGCAACACTCAGGGATGTCTTGTCCAGCAGCAGCTCGGTTTCCTTCGCCAGACTGAGTGTGTAATGGGTGTTGAAATTGAGGACGCCGTCTTTGAGGACCAGCGGCAGCGCGTCGCGCACGTAGGGCCACCAGACTTCCATCTTGCCGTCGGTGACTTTTAGCGTGCCTTCGGACGAGAGGGGCACAAGGCTGATACGCCCGACCCAGTCGATCTGACCGCCGTTAGGCCCCGCGGCGACCAGGGTCATGTCGGCGTTGTCTTCCGGCAGCGTGCTGAGGTTTTTCAGCTCGAAATTCAGCGCGTCGTAGAGAAACTCGATGGGCTCGCTGGGGCGCATGTCCTGGAAATGCACGTAGCCGTCGGCCAGCTTGATCTCGCCGATGCGCAGCGGGAACGGTTTGCTCGGGGGTTCGTCAGGTTTAACAGGTTCGCTGGCCGGCAGCTTGAACAGCCCGGCCAGATTGAGCGTGCCGTCTTTGGCGAACAGCAACTCGGTCTTGGGTTTACCGAGTTCGACGGCCTTGAGGTGCAGGGCTTTGGTCCAGAGGCTGTCGATTTGCAGGTTGGCGTAAAGCCGCGCGAAACCGATTTGCTCCTTGCCCGGCGCCCCGATGTTCAGGCCCCAGAGGGTGACTTCCAGGCTGTAGGGATTGAGTTCGAGACGGTCCAGCCTGGCCGGCACCGTGGCGTAATTGGCCAGCTGTTGATTGATGATTCGCAATGCCACGCCGGGCAGGATCAGAAACCCCAGCACGCTGTAAATGGCGAAGACGGCCAGCAGGGCGCCGATGGCGCGTTTCAATCCTTTGGGCATGTAGGTCGCCGACTCTCTCGATGGGAGGTCCTTGGAGTATGGCACGCCAATCTGGTTCCGAATCCGGTCGCTTCAATCCTTGTGGGAAATTTCCTTAGACCCGATCACGCATCACAGCTGCAAGATCAATGTCTTGAGCGGGGGCTGTTGGTCCTGTGACGGAAAGTCGGCGCCCGGGGTCAGCACCTGGCAGTCGCGCACGGGCCGGCCGATTTTGCTGGCGCAACGCAGCACCTGCTCGCGCCAATCGTCGAGGCTGACCTTCGCCAGGTTGTTGCAGCAGATCAGCACGCCGTCTTCGGCGGTGGTCAGCAGCGCGGGTTTGAGCAGGCTCTGGTAATCACGCAGCAGATCGACGGTGCCGAACGCGCTCTTGGCCCAGGCCGGCGGATCCAGCAAGACCAGATCATATTGGCGTTGATCGAGGCGCACGTAACTCGGCAGCTTGTGGCCGCGACGGGAAGCGATGGGCAGTCCGGCCAGTTGGCGAATGGCCGGGAAGTAATCGGACTGCACGAACTGCATGGTCGGCAGCTGTGGATTGAGCTGGCCATTCTCGCGCCCGACGGCCAGGTTGCCCTCGGCGAAATCCAGGTTGCACACCTCGCGCGCGCCACCCGCCACTGCGCTCAGGCCGACGCCGCAGGTGTAGGCGAACAGATTGAGCACGCTCTTGCCGGCGGCATGTTGCTTGACCCAGCCGCGGGCGTTGCGCAGGTCGAGAAACAGCAGTGGATCCTGCCCGGCATGACGACCGCGCACCCGGTAATTCAGGCCCCACTCATGGCCGACCAGATCGGCCAGCGCCGCGTCGTCGGCTTTATAGATCGGGTCAGTCCGGTCGACCCGCGAGTTGCCTTGGGAGCGGTCGTTATAAACCAGCATCAGTTCCAGGCCCAGCCGCCCATTGACGGTAGCCTGCAGCGCGAGCAGCGATTCGATATCCAGGCTGTTGTGGAAACTCTGCACCAGCAATTGCGGGCCGTAACGATCGACGGTCAGCCCGCTCGCGCCTTCCTGACTGCCGTGGAACAGGCGATAACAATCGGTGCCTTCGGCGTGCAGTTCCGCCAGCAGGGATTGACGATTATCGAGGGCGACGCTGAGCGCCTGATTCAACGAGGACATGCTCGGCCTTGGGGCAGGAATGAGGCGCGGCAGTTTAGCAGTTCGATTTCATACGGTCTGCTGTGGCCGAACATCACAGCACTGCAGACACTCATTGTGGCAGCGAGCTTGCTCGCGAAAAGGCCGAGTCATCCGCTACACGTTTATCGCCTGAAATGCCGTCTTCGTGAGCAAGCTCACTCCCACAAATGCCGCCACATACCGCACCGTTGCCGCCTTTCCTGAACCTTCCCTGAAGACATCCGCATTAACCCCCACACCCTCCATGCTGGCGATTTACTCTCATACAACCCGGGCGTATGCTTCGCCCGTTTTCAACCAATGCGGAGACCCACAGTGGGTACTTGTTCGAGTGACAGACGTCAGCCGGTGATAACGACCGGCCAATCCTCGGCACGATAACGCGCAGTCTTTTCACTGCCGCTATCTCGCCGATAACGTGAGAAGCGGCAGTGGCCCGCGGACTCTGCTCAGAGCCCGCTTCCCTGTCCTTTCCCTGACGCCCAATCCTGCGTGATGACCGACGCGTCTGTCGTTCGTCTGCGCATCGGACGCGCGTGGCTTTTGCTGCGCGGGCCAGCCTGCGGTGCCTGCTCATGAACGAGCGCGGCGCCTGAGGCGTGCCGTACCCGCTCAAGGTTCCTGTGCTTTCAGCTCCAGCAGCCTTCAGTCCAGGGGACACAACCATGAAGTACACCCTCCTGAAAGAATTCCTCGCAGACTTCGTCCGCACCCGCAAACTCGGCCGGCACTTCCGTCGGCTGGCGACGCTCGACAGCGTGACCGACGCCACCGTCAGCCGCGAAGTGCCGCCCACCCTCGCGCAAACCCTGACCCGCGGCGCCAGCAGCGATGTGCCTGAATTGCTCGCACGCCTGAGCAGCCACGCCGACGGTCTCACCGAAACCGAAGCGCACGAACTGCGCGAGCAACACGGCCTCAACGAAGTCGAGCACGAACAGCCGCTGCCATGGTGGGTGCATTTGTGGCACTGCTATCGAAATCCGTTCAACCTGCTGCTGACCCTGCTGGCGTTCATCTCGTGGCTGACCGAAGACATGAAAGCCGCCACGGTGATTTTCTCCATGGTCGTGCTCTCCACGCTGCTGCGTTTCTGGCAGGAGGCGCGTTCCAATCAGGCCGCCGACGCGCTCAAGGCAATGGTCAGCAACACCGCGACCGTCATGCGCCGCGCCGACAGCTCGTTCGACGCTGCCGATAACGCAAAGCAAAAACGCATTGAACTGCCGATCAAGCAACTGGTACCGGGCGACCTAATCGTGCTGTCTGCCGGCGACATGATCCCTGCGGACTGCCGCGTGCTCAGCGCCAAGGACCTGTTCGTCAGCCAGGCCGCGATGACTGGCGAATCCATGCCGGTGGAGAAATTCGCGCGGCGTCAGGGCGTCGATACGGGCAACCCGCTGGACCTGGAAAACATTCTGTTCATGGGCACCAACGTGGTGTCCGGCGCGGCGACGGGTGTCATCCTGGCCACCGGCAACCACACCTATTTCGGCGCGCTGGCGCAACGGGTCAGCGCCACCGATCGTGCGCCGACCTCGTTTCAGGCCGGGGTCAATAAAGTCAGCTGGCTGCTGATCCGCTTCATGTTCGTGATGGCGCCGCTGGTGTTGTTCATCAATGGCTTCACCAAGGGCGACTGGATGGAAGCGTTGCTGTTCGCGCTGTCCATCGCGGTCGGCCTGACCCCGGAAATGCTGCCGATGATCGTCACTTCGACGCTGGCCAAGGGCGCGGTGTTTCTGTCGCGCAAAAAAGTTATCGTCAAACGTCTCGACGCCATCCAGAACTTCGGCGCCATGGACGTGCTGTGCACCGACAAGACCGGCACGCTGACCCAGGACAAGATTTTTCTCGCACGCCATGTCGACGTATGGGGCGATGAGTCCGACGACGTTCTGGAAATGGCCTACCTCAACAGCTACTACCAGACCGGCCTGAAAAACCTGCTGGACGTCGCGGTGCTGGAGCACGTCGAGATTCACCGCGAGCTGCAAGTCGGCACCGCGTTCAGCAAGGTCGATGAGGTCCCGTTCGACTTCAATCGCCGGCGCATGTCGGTGGTGGTGCAACAGCAGCACGAGCCGCATCTGCTGATCTGCAAAGGCGCGCTGGAAGAAGTGCTGAGCGTGTGCAACCGCGTGCGTCATGGCGATGCCGAAGAAGCGCTGACGCCTGAGCTGCTCGAGCGCATTCTAAGCGTCACCGCCGCTTTCAACGAAGAAGGTCTGCGTGTGGTGGCGGTGGCGGCGCGTCCTATGGAGGCAGGCCGCGACACCTACGGCCTGGCTGACGAAAGCGACCTGACCCTGATCGGTTATGTGGCGTTTCTCGATCCGCCGAAGGAAAGCACGGCACCGGCGCTTAAAGCGTTGGCCGAGCATGGCGTGGCGGTGAAAGTGCTGACCGGCGACAACGAACGCGTCACCGCGAAGATCTGCCGCGAAGTCGGGCTGGAGCGTCAGGGCCTGCTGATGGGGGGTGATATCGAGCGGATGAGCGATGCCGAACTGGCGGTCGCGGTCGAGACCACCAACGTGTTCGCCAAGCTGACGCCTTCCCACAAGGAGCGCATCGTGCGGCTGCTCAAGGCCAACGGGCACGTGGTGGGTTTCATGGGCGACGGCATCAACGACGCGCCGGCGCTGCGCACGGCCGACATCGGTATTTCCGTGGACACCGCGGTGGACATCGCCAAGGAAGCGGCCGACATCATTCTGTTGGAGAAGAGCCTGATGGTGCTGGAGGAGGGCGTGCTGGAAGGGCGCCGGACCTTCGCCAACATGCTCAAGTACATCAAAATGACGGCCAGTTCCAACTTCGGCAACGTGTTCTCGGTGCTGGTTGCCAGTGCGTTCATCCCGTTTCTACCGATGCTGCCGATGCACCTGCTGGTGCAGAACCTGCTGTACGACATTTCCCAGATCGCCATCCCTTTCGATAACGTCGATGAGGAACTGCTGAAAAAACCCCAGCGCTGGCAGCCTGCGGATGTAGGACGCTTCATGCTGTTTTTCGGGCCGATCAGCTCGATCTTCGACATCACCACGTTCGCGGTCATGTGGTACGTGTTCGGCGCCAACACGCCTGAGCATCAGACCCTGTTTCAGTCGGGCTGGTTTGTCGTGGGCCTGCTGACGCAAACGTTGATCGTGCACATGATCCGCACACCGAAAATCCCGTTCCTGCAAAGCCGTGCGGCGATGCCGTTGATGGTGATGACCGGTGTCATCATGGCCGTGGGCATCTTCCTGCCGATGGGCCCGCTGGCGCACTACTTCAAACTGCAAGCGCTGCCACCGCTGTACTTCGCCATCCTGCCGCTGATCCTGATCGCCTACGTGGCGCTGACCCAGGCGGTGAAGGGGTTCTACGTACGCAAGTTTGGCTGGCAGTGATCTGCATGCGACGCAGGTCCCACTGACTGACCGCGTGCGTTTAGTAGGACCGGCTTCAGCCGGGAATGCGTCAGGCGTCACACCGCAAAACTGCGGGTATTCACACCGGCCTCTTCCCGGCTGAAGCCGGTCCTACTGACCGAGCGCGTGCGTTTAGTGGGACTGGCTTTAGCCGGGAATGCGTCATTCGCTGCACCGCAACAGTGAGAGTGTCCGCACCGGCCTCTTCCCGGCTGAAGTCGGTCCTACGGCTACGTACTGCCCAGATTGTTAAGACCGCGCCAACGCCAGCGCCACGCCTTGTCCGCCGCCAATGCACAGCGTCGCCAAGCCTTTCTTCGCGTCGCGCTTGATCATTTCGTGCAGCAGCGTCACCAGCACGCGGCAGCCCGACGCGCCGATCGGGTGGCCGATGGCGATGGCGCCGCCGTTGACGTTGACCTTGTTCATGTCCCAGCCCAATTCCTTGCCAACCGACAAAGACTGCGCCGCGAAGGCTTCGTTGGCTTCGATCAGATCGAGCTCCTCCAGCGACCAACCCGCCTTGTCCAGGCAGCGGCGGGTTGCGCTCACCGGGCCGATGCCCATGATCGCCGGATCGACGCCGGCGTTCGCGTAAGCGGCAATCCGCGCCAGCACCGGCAAGCCCAGTTCTTCTGCTTTTCGGGCACTCATCAGAATGACCGCTGCCGCGCCGTCATTCAGCGACGAGGCATTGCCTGCCGTGACCGAGCCGTCCTTTTTGAACGCGGGCTTGAGCTTCCCCAGTAACTCGACAGTGGTCGCCGCACGAGGCTGCTCGTCGGTGCTGAAAGACAGCGGATCGCCCTTGCGCTGAGGAATCAGGATCGGGGTGATCTCATCCACGAAGCGCCCGGCTTCAATGGCGGCAGTTGCTTTCTGTTGGGACGCCGCAGCAAACGCATCCTGCGCCTCACGGCTGATGTCGTATTGATCGGCCAGGTTCTCGGCCGTGATGCCCATGTGGTAATCGTTGAACGCATCCCACAGGCCATCGCTGATCATCGTGTCGACCATCGTCGCGTGGCCCATGCGCAGACCGGTTCGCGCGCCCGGCATCACATAGTTGGACAGGCTCATGTTTTCCTGGCCGCCGGCGATGATCACTTCCGCGTCGCCGCAGCGAATCGCCTGCGTCCCCAGATGCAGCGCCTTGAGCCCCGAGCCACAGACCTTGTTCAGCGTCATGGCCGGCACCGTGAACGGCAAGCCCGCCTTGATCGCGGCCTGACGTGCAGGATTCTGTCCGGCGCCCGCCGTCAGCACCTGACCCATGATCACCTCATCGACCTGCGCGCCGTCCAGACCGGTCTGCTCCAGCAGTTGGCGGATGACGGCAGCGCCGAGATCCACCGCAGGAACATTCGCCAGCGAACCTTGGAAACTGCCCACAGCCGTGCGGGTAGCGGCAACGATTACGACGTCTTGCATGGTGCGAATCCTCAGTGGTGTGCGACGCGGCGCGAGCCCGGGCTTGAAAAGGTGAAGAAAACAGCGGGGCAGCCGGATCAAGGGAGAGCATGGTTGCATGAATGACGATGATAATTTAAGCCCTTTGTCGCCCGGTTCATATCGTTGTGGCGCTGCCTGATTTGGAAGACTGAAGCCCAGACGCACGAAACCCGCTGCCTCTTGGGAGACAGCGGGTTTCGAGGGTGTAACAGGACGGCAGATCAGCCGCGGTGACGACCGCGGAAGTAATTGATCAGGCCCTGGGTCGAAGCGTCTTCAGCGACCGTTTCGTCGGTGCCGACAAGGCGGCTGTAAACGCCTTTGCCCAGCTCCTTGCCCAGTTCAACACCCCATTGGTCGAAGGCGTTGGTGCCCCAGACCACGCTTTGCACGAACACCTTGTGCTCGTACATCGCGACCAGTGCGCCCAGGCGGCGAGGGCTGATGCGCTCGACGACGATGGTATTGCTCGGACGGTTGCCCGGAATGACCTTGTGCGGCGCGACACGCTGCACTTCTTCTTCCGGTACGCCCTTGGCGCGCAGTTCGGCTTCGGCTTCGGGGCGGGTTTTACCCTGCATCAAGGCCTGGCTTTGGGACAGGCAGTTGGCGTACAGCCACTGATGGTGGTCAGACACTGGGTTGAAACTGACGATCGGCACGATGAAGTCAGCAGGAATCATCTGGGTGCCTTGGTGCAGCAACTGGTGATATGCGTGCTGACCGTTCGCGCCGACGCCACCCCAGATGACCGGGCCTGTGTCGGTTTTGACCGGCACGCCGTCCTGGCGAACGCTCTTGCCGTTGGATTCCATGTCCAGCTGTTGCAGATGCTTGGTGATGTTGCGCAGGTAATGGTCGTACGGCAGGATCGCGTGGCTTTGCGCGTCCCAGAAATTGCCATACCAGATACCCAGCAAGCCCAGCAGCACCGGCATGTTCTCTTCGAACTCGGCGTTCTGGAAGTGCTGATCCATGGTGTAGGCGCCGGACAACAGCTCCTTGAAGTTGGACATGCCGATCGCCAGCGCGATAGGCAGGCCGATGGCCGACCACAGCGAGTAACGGCCGCCAACCCAGTCCCACATCGGGAAGATGTTCTCTTCACGAATCCCGAAAGCAACCGCCGCGGCGTTGTTGCTCGACACCGCGATGAAGTGGCGATACAGCTCGGCTTCGGACCCGCCCTGAGCGAGGTACCAGGCGCGGGCAGCGGTGGCGTTCTTCAGAGTTTCGAGGGTAGTGAAGGTCTTGGACGAAACGATGAACAGCGTGGTCTCCGCGCGCAGCTTCTGGGTCAGCTCGTGCAGCTCGGTGCCGTCGATGTTCGCCAGGTAATGGCAGCAAACGCCTTTCTGCGCGTAGGACAACAGCGCTTCCGACACCAGCTCAGGACCCAGGAACGAGCCGCCGATGCCGATATTGACCACGTCGGTGATCGGCTTTTCGGTGTAGCCGCGCCACAGACCGTCGTGAATGCGCCCGACCAGATCAGTGATCTGGTTCAGGACCTTGTGCACTTCGGGCATCACGTTGACGCCGTTGACCAGCAGCTTGTCGCCCACCGGACGACGCAGCGCGGTGTGCAGCGCCGGGCGACCTTCCGAAGCGTTGACCAGCTCGCCGTCGTACTGCGCCTTGATGGCTTCTTTCAGGCCGACTTCATTGGCGAGATTAACCAGCAACTGGCGGGTCTCGGCGGTGATCAGGTTCTTCGAGTAGTCGAGAAACAGACCGGCACTGCTGAGCGTGAATTCGTCGAAACGCTTCGGGTCGGCGTTGAACGCTTCGCGCATGCTGAAATTCTGCATCGCTTCGCGGTGATCTTTGAGCGCCTGCCAGGCGGGCAGGGTAGTGACGTCATGAGGAGTGCGGTAGTACGCCATCGCTGCGGGTTTCCTTGTACTTGAACTGCCTTTTGGACGCTGAAAAGCAGGATTGGACATGAATTCGTGGGTGCATCAGAGACTAGTCCCAGGCAACGCCGATGTCTGCGCCTTGCTTTACTTTTGCTCGGTACTTTTTCTCACAGAGTAGAGTTGCTTGTCTGACACGAACTGTATCGGTATGGCATTGCGGGTCTGGCTAAGTTCATCACCAGCGCCCAGCGAAGGCCAAGGCCTGCGCTCCACAACGGGTTTGCGCAGTGAGCATAGGCGCAGATGGTCATCCGATCACGTGACTTTTGCTTTACACATGACCGGGCGCGTCCTTCAGCCGGGTGTGCAGGTTATTCCTTGACCAGATGCAGGTTGTCGATCAGGCGCGTCTTGCCCATGAACGCCGCGCCCAGCACAACCAGATCATGATCATCCGGGGTCGCAGGGCGCAGGTTGACCGCGTTGCGAACCTCCAGGTAATCAGTACGAAAGCCCGCCGCTTCGAGCGCTTTCACACCCTCGCCTATCAACTGCTGGTGATCCTGCTCGCCATTCTGCAACGCCGTGCCGATCTGTTTGATGACGCGGTACAACGCAGGCGCTGCAGCGCGCTGGGCTTCAGTCAGGTAGCCATTGCGCGACGACAGGGCCAGGCCGTCGGCGGCACGCACGGTGGGTTCGCCGATGATTTGAATGGGCATGTTCAGGTCACGCACCAGTGCGTTGACGACGGCCAGCTGCTGGAAATCCTTCTGACCGAAAATCGCGATGTCCGGCTGCACCATGTTGAACAGCTTGCTGACCACCGTCGAAACGCCGTCGAAGTGACCAGGACGGCTGCCGCCACACAGACCTTCTGACACCACCGGCACGCGCACGATGGTCTGATCGGCCATGCCATGGGGGTACATTTCATCGACCGTCGGTGTGAACAACAGGTGGCACCCGGCCTGAAGCAACTGCTCCTGATCGGCGGCCAGGGTCCGCGGGTACGACGCCAGGTCTTCATTGGGGCCAAACTGAAGCGGGTTGACGAAGATGCTGGCGATCACGAAATCAGCGCGTTGAACGGCTTTGGTGACCAACGCGATATGGCCGCTGTGCAGGTTGCCCATGGTGGGCACCAGGGCGATGCGTTTGCCTTCGCTGCGTGCGCGTGCGACGACGGCGCGCAACTCACGAACGGTTTTAACTGTGTTCATGCCGAGAATCCGTGTTCTGGAGCGGGGAAGCTGACGTCTTTGACCGCGCTGACATACGCGGCGATCGCCGACTGGATGTCCGGCTGACCGGCCATGAAATTCTTCACGAACTTGGGCACACGGCCGGTGATCGACAGGCCGAGCATGTCGTGAAGCACCAGCACCTGACCGTCTGTGGCGCTGCCGGCGCCAATCCCCATCACCGGAATCTTCACGGCGTGGGTGATTTCCTGGGCCAGCTCGCTCGGCACGCATTCCAGCAGAATCATCGCGGCGCCGGCCTGCTCAAGGGTAATCGCGTCGGCCCGCATCTGCCGCGCCTGCGACTCCAGCCGACCCTGCACTTTATAGCCGCCCAGCACGTTGACCGCCTGAGGCGTCAGGCCCATGTGTGCACAGACGGGAACGCCGCGCTCGGCCAGCAGCCGGATCGAGTCTGCAAGCCACGCCGCGCCTTCGATCTTGACCATGTGCGCACCCGCTTGCATCAGCGTGGCGCTGTTGGCGAAGGTCTGCTCAGGAGTGGCGTAGGACATGAACGGCAGATCCACCAGAATCAGCGCGCCCTGGTTGCCGCGTTTGACGCCGGCCACGTGGTACGCCATCTCGGCGGTGGTGACAGGCAGTGTGCTGTCGTGGCCCTGAAGGACCATGCCCAGCGAGTCGCCGACCAGCAGCACTTCCACACCGGCCTGGCTGGCGGTGTGGGCAAAAGTCGCGTCGTAGCAGGTCAGCATGGTGATTTTTTCACCTTTCTGCTTCAAAGCCAGCAGGGACGTAACGGTGATATCGGGCATGGAAAGTCCTCATTCAGGCGCTGTGAATACTGCGGCGAGCAACGCGTGATTCATCTTGGGAGGCAGGCACATCGTCGTTTTGCGATGTTTGCAACGGCCTGATCCGCGCCTTTTGGCCGGTCGTCCGGCTTTGGGACGCTTATCTTCGTGAGGAGGGGGCGGGAAGTCAATTCCGGGTGTTACCGGTTTGAACCTGCCCGCAGAACAGCTTCAGCTCGGCGATCGTTCCAGGCCTTCGAACGGGCACTGGGCAAGCAAATCATTCAGCGCGCGGCCATCAGCGAGGGTGATGCCCGGTGCCAGCTCGGCCAGTGGGTACAGCACAAACGCGCGCGCCTGCATCTGGTAATGCGGCACCTTCAGTCGCGGCTCATCGATGAGGCGATCGCCGAACAACAGGATGTCGAGGTCCAGCGTGCGCGGCCCCCAGCGTTCGAGGCGCTCGCGGCCCTGATCGTTTTCGATGCCTTGCAAGGCGTCGAGCAGCGCCAGTGGGGGGAGCGAGGTGTCGAGCGCAGCCACCGCATTGGTGTAGCGCGGCTGACCCGGCAACAGCGAGTCGCTGACATAGAAAGAGGAAACGCCAGACAGACCGCTTTGCGGTAACAGGCCCATGGCCTTGATCGCTTCGCGCAACTGTTCGGCAGGGTCGGCCAGGTTGCTCCCCAGGCCGACGTAAACGCGCTCGATCATCGGGTGTTATTCCGCCCCGTCGACGCCAGCGCGTTTGCGCTTGCCGCTGCTGCTGCGACGACGTTTGCGCGGGCCTTGGCCGGTGGCATCGGGCTTGTTGCCCAAGTCACGAATCATGTCGCGGCGTCCGGAATCATTGGCGTCCTGATAGTCGGTCCACCATTCACCCAGGCCCTCGGTTTCTTCGCCAGCGGATTCGCGCAGCAACAGGAAGTCGTAGCCGGCACGGAAGCGCGGGTTTTCCAGCAGCAGGTCGGCGCGTTTGCCCGATCGGCGCGGCAGACGTTCCTGCATGTCCCAGATCTCGCGGATCGGCATGGTGAAGCGTTTCGGAATCGCGATCCGCTGGCACTGTTCGGTGATCAGTTCGTGAGCCGCTTCCTGCATGGCCGGGATCGGCGGCATGCCGCGCTCTTGCAGACGCAGCACGCGGGCGGGCAGGGCAGGCCACAGTAGGGCAGCGAACAGGAACGCCGGTGTGACCGGTTTGTTCTGCTTGATGCGCAGATCGGTGTTGGCCAACGCCTCGCTGATCAGCGTGTGGGTGTAAGTCGGGTTGTATTCCAGCGCCTTGGAGCTGGCCGGGAACAGCGGCTCGAACAGTTCGAGATCGACCAGCATCTCAAACGTGGCCTCGGCGTAACCCGAGAGGAACAGCTTCAGTACTTCTTCAAACAGACGCGCAGACGGGATATCGCGCAGCATCGGCGCCAGCGGGCGAATGGGCGTGGCGCTGTGCTTCTCGATGCCGAAATCCAGCTTGGCGGCGAAACGCACGGCCCGCAGCATGCGCACCGGGTCTTCCTTGTAACGCTGCTGAGGGTCGCCGATCAGACGAATCAGGCGATTGCGGATGTCGTGTACGCCATTGGCGTAATCGAGGACGCGCTCGGTGACCGGATCGTAATACAGGGCGTTGATCGTGAAGTCCCGGCGCTGGGCGTCGTCCTCGAGAGTGCCGTAGACGTTGTCACGCAGAATGCGCCCGCTCTCGTTGCGCGAAGACTGGTTGCTGTCTTCGTCTTCGTCATCGATCGGGTGATTGGCGCGGAAGGTCGCGACTTCAATGATTTCACGGCCGAAGTGGATATGAACCAGCTTGAAGCGGCGGCCGATGATACGGGCGTTGCGAAACTCGGCGCGGATTTGCTCGGGCGTGGCACTGGTGGCGACGTCGAAATCCTTGGGCGTGATGCCGAGCATCATGTCGCGGACACAGCCACCGACCAGATAGGCCTGGTAGCCGGCGGTCTGCAGGCGCTCGACGATATTCACCGCATAGCGGCTGAATTGATTGCGTTGCAACGAATGCTGGCTACCGCTGAGCACTTCAGGCGTTGTGCGCACATGTTGCTGCGGCTTGCGCAGTGGGGAACGGAATGACTGGAACAGCTTCTTCAGCATGGGAGGCACTGTTTGAAGGAATATTCGGCCAATTTCGAAGAGTGACCGCACGATGGGCGGGGATTCTAGCATTTAGTCGAGGGATGGTGTAGGAGGCAGCTCGATAGGCGCCTGGGGGCGGACTGCACAATGGGTGCAAGGGGGGGCGAGCAGGACGGGGTTTATTGCAGATGCTACTGGGGGAGCCGAAGCTCCCCCAAAGTGCGTGCTCTTATTTTTATTGTCTGATGGGCTTTTTATTGTTGTTGACCGCCCAATTCACAGCTTTCGCCTGTGAAACCTCCCAATCGGGAGTCAAGAGCAAACGGATTGCTTTGGTCGCTGTGCGGCAGTGATCTATCGATCCAACCAGTTCAGGCTCTACCTAAGGGTAGTTTTTGTTGTTCTCGGCCTGGTTGCGGGACAAGTCCCAAATGCAACGCCTCTCCAAAAGAATCAGTTAGCTGCGCCTCCGCCGTGTTGTTCTTGTTATGCGTGAGTCGTTTCGTCTTGTTTTTATTATGTTGGTGTTTCGGGTGACTGATTTTTGTTGTTCTTGTACGAATACATATAGCAGTACCTGTGCCAACTTTTGAAAAACAGGCTACACGCCGCGGAATGCAAGGGTGTGGCAAATTGACGCTATTTTGCACGGGCGAAAAAAAACCGGGGGTTCGTTACCGTACGCCCCGGTTTTGTTACGTCACCATTTATGAGGTAACAGTTTTTTCACATAGCGCGTAACCCGCGTGCCAGAGCCTGCGCGAAGATGCGCTCACGTTTCGCTGGCCACTCCGGTCTTGCGTCGCGGAATGCCCAGGCGTTGGCGACGCTCCCACAGGCACTTGCGGCTGACGCCCAGCTTGCGCGCCAGTTCGGTTTCGGTCATGTGGTCCTGATGCTCCAGAACGAAGTGCTGGAAATAGTCCTCCAGCGACAAGTCCTCGGTCGGCTCACCAGCCGTGGAGCTCGACGAGCCTGACGCTTGGGGTGCAAGGCCGATGAACTCGTTGACGTCGAGGTCACTCAGCTCGATATCGATGCCCAGCAGCTCGGCAGAAATGTCCGGGCTTTCACACAGAATTACCGCGCGCTCGACCGCGTTCTCGAGCTCTCGCACGTTACCGGGCCACGAATAGTGTCTAATCGCTTGCTCGGCATCCGGCGCGAAACGCAAGTCGCTACGACCGGCCTTGAGGCTCTGCCGCGCCAGGAACGCATTGGCGATTTCATTGACGTCTGCCCCGCGTTCACGCAGCGCGGGCAGTTTCAGCGCGATCACGTGCAGGCGGTAGTACAAGTCTTCGCGGAACTGGCCCACTTTGGCCAGGCTCTTTAGGTCGCGGTGAGTCGCGGCGATCAGGCGCACGTCGACTTTTTGCGACTGCACCGAGCCCACCCGGCGAATTTCGCCTTCTTGCAGGACGCGCAACAGGCGGGCCTGCGCCTCAAGCGGGAGTTCGCCGATTTCATCGAGAAACAACGTGCCGCCATCCGCGGCTTCCACGAGACCGGCACGACCGGCACTGGCACCGGTAAACGCCCCTTTTTCGTGGCCGAACAGCTCGGATTCGATGAGGGATTCCGGAATCGCTGCGCAGTTGACCGAAATCATCGGGGCCTTGGCGCGACGGGACAAGTTATGCAGCGCGCGGGCCACCAGTTCCTTGCCCGTACCGGACTCGCCCTGAATCAGCACGTTGGAGTCGGTTGGCGCGACTTTGCGGATCTTGCTGTACATGTCCTGCATCGGCGGGCACGAGCCGATGATGCCGATCTCGCCGTTGCTGTTGTCCGGACCGGACTTGTCGCCCGTCGCAGTTTTTGCGGTGGCGGCGCGTTCGGCCTGCATGCTTTGCAGCGTCTGGCGATCGCGAAGGATGCGCGAAACGGCCTGAAGCATTTCGTCGTGGTCGAAGGGTTTGGCGATGTAATCCACCGCGCCCATTTTCATCGAGTCCACGGCCGAGCGCAGGCTGGCGTAACTGGTCATGATCAGCACGGGTTTGCCCTGGCCGAGCTTGATCAGCTCTGTGCCGGGGGCGCCGGGCAGGCGCAAATCGCTGACGATCAGGTCAAACGAAGGGATGCTGAAACGTTCCTGAGCTTCCTGCACGGATCCGGCTTCGCTGACCTGGTACTGATTACGTTCCAACAGTCGACGCAGGGCGGAGCGGATGATGGTTTCGTCTTCCACGATCAAAATGTGAGGCATTGATTCGGTTCTCTCGACGGTCTCAGTTCACGGCGGACGTCGCTTCGACATGTCGCGGTAAGGTCACCCTAATCCGGGTTCCGCGTTGGTGCTCGGGGTCAGCCGGGCTGTCGATGGTGATTTGTCCATAATGCTCTTCAACGATGGAATAGACCAGCGCGAGGCCCAGTCCTGTTCCTTCGCCCGGATCCTTGGTGGTGAAGAAAGGTTCGAACAAGCGGTCCATGATGGCTTTCGGAATGCCGCTGCCTTCGTCTTCGACGATCAGATCGACCGTGTGTTCGGAGGCCTCGCTTTTCACGCGCACTGCACTGCCGGCGGGTGATGCGTCGCGGGCGTTGGACAGCAGATTGATCAACACCTGTGCAAGACGTTGTGGATCGCCGTCCACCCAGTGGTTGGGGTTGCAGAGGTTATAGAACTGCACTTCGAAATTGCGCCGGTTCAGCGCCAGCAGACCAATGGCATCCTGCGCCACCTCCGCCAGGCACACGGGCTCGTCGGCGTGTTGATGCCCACCGGCGTGGGCGAAGCTCATCAGTGACTGCACGATGCGGGAGACGCGCTTGGTCTGTTCGATAATCTGGCTGCTGATTTCCGTCAGCTCACTGTCTTCTTCGCGTTCTTCGCGCAGGTTCTGCGCCAGGCAGGCGATGCCGGTGATCGGGTTGCCGATTTCGTGGGCAACGCCGGCAGCCAGTCGACCAATGCTCGCAAGCCGCTCGGAGTGCACGAGTTTGTCCTCGAGCATCTGGGTATCGGTCAGGTCTTCCACCAGAATCACCAGCCCGCTGTTACCCGGCGCGAGCGGCTCGTCGATGGCCGCCTTGTGCAGGTTGAGCCAGCGAGTCTGACCGTCGAGGCCCAGGCGCTGCTTGTGCAAGTGTTCGTCAGGAACGTTGATGAAACCCAGCAGCAGCTGCTTCCAGGGATCGACGATGGTCTCGAGCCGTGACCCGACGACGCGCTGAGCGCCGATGCCGGTCAGCTCTTCCATGGCCTTGTTCCACATCAGGATCTCCTGATCCTTGGCCAGGGAGCACACACCCATCGGCAGTTCTTGCAGGGTCTGGCGGTGATAACGGCGCAGGGCGTCGAGTTCTGCCGCCAGGCCGGTGAGGCGGGAGTGGTAATCCTCGAGGCGGCTTTCGATGAAGTGGATGTCCTCGGTGACGTAGTTCTCACTGCCGGATTTGTACGGCAGAAACGTCTCGACCATGTCCTGCGCAACACTCGGCCCCATCAGCCCGGAGAGGTTGGCCTCGATACGGTCGCGCAAACGCCGCAGCGCATAAGGGCGGCGCTCGTCGAATGGCAGATAAAGATCCCGCAGCGCCTGTTCGACTTCCTTCTGCGCAGCCTTCGCGCCCAGGGGTTTGGCCAGTTGGGTGGCGAACTCCTGGGGGGAGGCGGCGTGCAGTTCGCGACGCTGTGGGCGGCGAACGTTGTCTACCGCGCAGGCCTCGGCCGCACTTGCCTCTTCGGGGCTGGGATTGCTGAACAGTGAAATCAGGGTGAACACCAGCACGTTGGCCGCCAGAGAAGCGATGGCCGCCATGTGCCAGCTGGTGTCATCCAGCACGTAAATCATGTTCAGCAGCGGGATGTAGAACCCCTGGAAGTCGCCGATCAGCGGCAGCAACATGCTGATGGTCCAGACCGCGATGCCTGCGATGAGCCCCGCCATGAAACCGCGTCGGTTGGCGGCCGGCCAGTACAGCACCGACAGCACGCCGGGTAGAAATTGCAATGTTGCCACGAAGGCGACGATGCCCAGATTCGCCAGATTCTGCTTGGCGCCGAGCAACAGATAGAAGCCAAAGCCGGCCATGATGATCGCGACAATCAGGCCGCGCCGTGTCCACTTCAGCCAGCGATAGATATTGCCTTCGGCTGGCGGCTGGTAAAGCGGCAGCACCAGGTGGTTCAGCGCCATGCCGGACAACGCTAGCGTGGTGACGATGATCAGTCCGCTCGCTGCGGAAAGTCCCCCGATATAGCCGAGCAACGCCAAGGTCTTGCTGTGCGCGGCGATGCCAATGCCCAGGGTGAAATATTCAGGGCTGGTGGTGGCGCCCAGTTTCAACCCCGCCCACAGCACCAGGGGTACCGCCAGACTCATCAGCAGCAGAAACAGGGGCAGACCCCAACTGGCGCTGACCAGCGAGCGGGGGTTGAGGTTTTCAGTGAAGGT
Organism: Pseudomonas sp. W5-36; assembly: GCF_046540455.1. Classification (NCBI taxonomy): domain Bacteria; kingdom Pseudomonadati; phylum Pseudomonadota; class Gammaproteobacteria; order Pseudomonadales; family Pseudomonadaceae; genus Pseudomonas; species Pseudomonas sp. W5-36. The sequence goes on from NZ_JAXCIQ010000031.1 coordinate 19,791, forward strand.
CATGTGATACATGTGCGGCATCACGATGGCTGAGGCGAAGAACACCAGCAACAGCGTCCGCCATGGGCCTTCCTGCAGGGGTGTGTGCAACGCCGCCAGTGCGCTCTGGTTTTGCAGCAGCCATTGCTCCAGGCTCTGCGGTCCATCGAACACGCCGTACAGGGCGTACAGACCGATGCCGCCGATGGCGACCAGTTTGATGACCGACTCGAAGGCGATGGCGAACACCAGCCCTTCGTGTTTTTCCCGGGTGGCGATGTGACGCGAGCCGAAGAAGATGGTGAACAGCGTGATGAGCGCGCAGAACGCAAAGGCCACGTAGTTGCGCACCGGTTCCCGGGTGAGAATGCCGATGGAGTCGGCCACGGCCTGGATTTGCAGTGCCAGCAATGGCAAGACGCCGATCAGCATGAAGATGGTCGTCAGCGCGCCCGCCCAGGTGCTGCGAAAGCGGAACGCAAACAGGTCAGCCAGTGATGAGAGCTGGTAGGTGCGGGTGATCTTGAGAATGGGGTAAAGCAGGACGGGGGCGAGCAGGAAAGCGCCGGACACCCCCAGATAACTCGACAGAAAACCGTAGCCGTATTCGTAAGCCAGCCCCACCGTGCCGTAAAACGCCCACGCACTGGCGTAGACGCCAAGTGACAGCGTGTAGGTCAACGGGTGACGAATGATCCAGCGCGGGATCAGGCCACGTTCACTGACCCAGGCAACGCCGAACAGCAACGTCAGGTAGGCGGCACTGACCAGAATCATCTGGGTCAGGCTAAAGCTCATCGGCATCTCGTTGGCTCTGCAGAATGAAGGTCACGACGATCAGGATCAGCCACAGCATGTAGGGTCTGTACCAGGCGCCCGTGGCGTCGATCCACCAGTCCATGATGGCGGGGGAGAACAGATAGATGCCCACCACCAGCAGCAGGACCAATCGATAAATGTACATTTGGCCTCCCAGGTTGACTGACCAGACGATGACGGAGCGGCATGGTAACGGATGGCGATGGGGCTGCAAGCGACGTTTCCGCCAGCTTTGTGCTCCCTCAACATGAATCGGTGGCCCGAGCTCAGTCTATTCGAGCTTCCTCGATAGCACCTAGGCGGGGTATCGAATCGGCGTTCCAGTGGGCAACGGCCCAATCCAGTACCTCTCGGGGTGTAGCGTCATCCAGTTCAGCCGGCGTCTTTTGCCCCAGGGCACGCAGCCCCCGGAGCAGCAACGGCGTGGCCTGGTCCGGCGGCAGTGGCGGCGATCGGTAGGACTTACCCAGCTTATGGCCATCGGGCTGGGTGATCAGCGGTACATGAAGGTAGCGCGGCTGCGGCAGGCCCAGCAGTTCTTGCAGGTATAGCTGACGTGGCGTGGAATCGAGCAGATCTGCGCCGCGTACGATGTCGGTCACTCCTTGCCAGCCGTCGTCGAGGACAACCGCCAGTTGATAGGCGTAAAACCCGTCCCGGCGACGAATGATGAAATCTCCCGAATCGCGCCCCAGATGTTGACGAAACTCCCCCTGTACCCGGTCTTCGAAACGGTATTCCAGCTCAGGCACCCGAATCCGGATGGCCGCATCCTCGGGTGGGTGGCCCGCATTACGGCAAAAACCCGGATAAATGCCGTTGTAGCCTTCCAGTTGCTTGCGCGAACAGGTGCACGCGTAAGCGAGGCCCTGGCTGAACCACCGATGGATGATTGCCTGGTAAGCCTCGTGCCGGTCGCTTTGCCTGACCAGTTCGCCGTCCCATTCGAATCCGTAGGCTTCGAGGGTGTGGAGTATTCCCGCCTGGGCACCCGGGACCTCGCGGGGAGGGTCGAGATCTTCCATGCGCATCAGCCATTTTCCGCCGACCGAGCGGGCGTCCAGATAGGAGGCCAGGGCTGCTACCAGAGAACCGAAGTGCAGATAACCGCTGGGGGTTGGCGCAAAGCGCCCTATATAAGAAGGGGTTTTCATGGGCGCTGATGGTACTGGAAATAAAACGTACGAAATACCGGAGGACATGTCATGGCGTGTGGGAAAGCGCTACGCCCCGGTAGGGCGCTTTCCAGCCCACGCCGTCGGGTGCCCGGTCGGTCTTCAGACAAACGAAAAAGGACGCCGAGGCGTCCTTTTTTACTGGATCAACAGGATCATTTACCGACCTGTTTTTCCTTGATTTCAGCGAGACTTTTGCAGTCAACGCACATATCGGCCGTTGGGCGGGCTTCAAGGCGCTTGATACCGATCTCGACGCCGCACGATTCGCACCAGCCGTATTCCTTGTCCTGAATCAGCTGCAGCGTCTTGTCGATCTTCTTGATCAACTTGCGCTCACGATCACGGGCGCGCAGTTCCAGTGCGAATTCTTCTTCCTGGCTTGCACGGTCGGCAGGGTCAGGGAAGTTAGCCGCCTCGTCCTTCATGTGAACAACCGTGCGGTCAACTTCTACCATCAACTCCTGTTTCCACTTGGACAGGATCTTGGTGAAGTGCTTGCGCATGGGGTCGCCCATGTATTCCTCACCCTTCGTCGCAACGTAAGGTTCGAAACCACTGATTGCCGGGGTGCTCTTTTGCTTTTCTTCGGTGGGCATGAACGGACCGCCTCTCACTCTTCTAAGCCATTACACAGGTTAAGATCCATCGCCGACACCTGCCGGCCCTGCGGCTGCAAGCGGGCGAACTTACCAGATCGAATCGGAGCGCGCTACTCCCGGTTGTCGAGGATGGCCTGCAACACGCACGTGGACTATGACCACAGGCTGAGCCCCCGGTTTTATCTATTTTGCAGCGCGTCGAGTTTAGTCCCTGCGCCCGCAAGCCCCGGGTTTTCCGGACTGTCGGCTGCAAGTCACTGCCGTCAAGGCGGATAAACGCTGTAGCCCACTCGGGCGGATGAGTAGAATCGGCCACTTGTCTCGCCACCCCTCACCAAAGGAAGGCCCATGCCACAGCCCTACAGTGCGCGCAGCCGCGCCATAGAACCCTTTCATGTCATGGCGCTGCTGGCGCGGGCGAATGAACTGCAAGCGGCCGGGCATGACGTTATCCACCTGGAGATCGGCGAGCCGGATTTCACCACGGCCGAGCCGATCATCAAGGCCGGTCAGGCGGCGTTGGCCGCTGGCAAGACCCGTTACACGGCGGCCCGTGGTCTGCCGGAATTGCGCGAGGCGATTGCGGGCTTTTACGCGCAGCGTTACGGCGTGAATGTCGATCCGGGCCGGATCCTGATTACGCCGGGCGGTTCCGGTGCGTTGCTGCTGGCGGCGAGTCTGCTGGTCGATCCCGGCAAACACTGGCTCCTGGCCGATCCGGGTTACCCGTGCAACCGGCATTTTCTGCGCCTGGTGGAGGGCGCCGCGCAGTTGGTGCCCGTGGGCCCGGACGTGCGTTATCAACTGACGGGCGATCTGGTCGCCCAATACTGGAACGAGGACAGCGTCGGTGCGCTGGTGGCTTCCCCGGCCAACCCGACCGGGACCTTGCTGCACCGGGACGAACTCGCCGCGCTTTCGGCGTCGCTCAAGGCGCGGGATGGCCACCTCGTGGTTGACGAGATCTATCACGGTCTGACCTACGGCACCGACGCGAGCAGCGTGCTGGAAGTCGACAACGATGCCTTCGTGCTGAATAGTTTTTCCAAGTATTTCGGTATGACCGGTTGGCGACTCGGTTGGCTGGTTGCGCCAGAGGCGGCGGTCGGTGATCTGGAAAAGCTGGCGCAGAATCTTTACATCAGCGCGCCGAGCATGGCGCAAAGTGCGGCACTTGCCTGTTTCGAGCCACAGACCCTGGAGATCCTCGAGCAACGTCGTGCCGAGTTCGCCCGACGTCGCGATTTCCTGCTTCCGGCGCTGCGCGAACTGGGCTTTACCATTGCCGTGGAACCCGAGGGCGCCTTCTATCTATACGCAGACATCAGCGCGTTCGGCGGCGACGCGTTCGCGTTCTGCCATCACTTTCTGGAAACCGAGCACGTGGCGTTCACACCCGGGCTGGATTTCGGTCGGTACCGCGCCGGCCACCATGTGCGCTTCGCCTACACCCAAAGCCTGCCTCGCCTTCAGGAAGCGGTCGAGCGTATAGGCCGTGGTCTTCGGAGCTGGCAAGGCTGATGCGTTTCTCTCCTCCCCTTGAAGAAGGCCGGCTGATTCAGCGCTACAAGCGTTTCCTCGCCGACATCGAGACCGCCAGCGGTGAACTGCTGACGATTCACTGCCCCAACACGGGCTCCATGTTCAATTGCATGATGCCGGGGGGCCGCGTCTGGTTCAGCAGGTCCAATGACCCCAAGCGCAAGCTGCCAGGCACCTGGGAAATCACCGAAACCCCACAGGGTCGGCTCGCCTGCGTTAACACTGCGCGCGCCAACAGGCTGGTGGAAGAAGCACTTCTGGCCGGCGTAATCACGGAATTGGCGGGGTTTACGGCGCTCAAGCGCGAAGTTGCCTACGGTCAGGAAAACAGCCGCGTCGACTTCCGGCTGGATTATCCAGAGGGCCCGCTGTACCTGGAAGTCAAAAGCGTGACGTTGGGCTTTGATGACAGCCGTGTCGCTGCGTTTCCCGACGCGGTCACTCAACGCGGCGCGAAGCACCTGCGCGAACTGGCGGCCCTGGCCCGGGAAGGCGTGCGTGCGGTGTTGCTGTATTGCGTGAATCTGACAGGCATTGATGCCGTGCGGCCCGCTGCCGAAATCGACGCGGCCTATGCTGCTGCCTTACTTGACGCAAATGCGGCGGGGGTTGAAGTCCTTGCGTATGGCGTGGCGCTCACCCCTGACGAGGTGCGCATTGATCGGCGTCTTGAGATTCACCTCACCCAGACGCGCCCGCTCAGTCCGCTGCCACCGGGTTGATCCAGATGCCCTGAGCGTCCTCGTCGCAGGCGATAGCCCTGAGGGACTTGCCCTCGCAGGGGCCGGCTACACACTCGCCGCTTTCGATGAGGAACAGGGCACCGTGAGTGGCGCACTGGATCAGACTGGCGCTGGCATCGAGAAACTCATCGGCCTGCCATTCCAGCGCCACCCCGCGATGGGGGCACCGATTGGCGTACACATACACTTGACCCGCTCGCCGGACGGCCAGAATCCTGAGTTCATCAACCTCGAACCCGAGGCTTTTGCCTTCCATCAGCGCAGCGCTGTCGCACAGGTATTTCAGCATGGTCTCCTTGGCGCTTGACGCTCAAATGCAAATAATCATCAAATTCCTGGCCCTGGCAGGCTGCGCATTCTGCCAGCAGTCGAACCCGCCAGTCGATGAACGAAATCCAGCCAGTCGCGCCTTGAGGTGATCGACTGCGCCTTCCTTTATAGGGGACGCACCTTTTTATGCGCTTCACCTCTCAACTGATCGCGCTGAGCCTGGCCTGTTTGCTGGCGATGTGGCTGTCCCTCGCGCTCGGGCCTGTCAGCCTGCCGATGATGGATACTTTGCGCGCGGTTCTTCATCTGATGGGCGTGCCCGTGGCGGAGGACAACTTGCAGCAGGCGGAGCTGATCGTGGGCCAGATCCGCTTGCCCCGTACGTTGCTCGGGCTGGCGGTGGGGGCTGTGCTGGCCTTGTCGGGCGTGGCGATGCAGGCTTTGTTTCGCAATCCCCTCGCCGACCCCGGTCTGGTCGGGGTTTCCAGTGGCGCGGCATTGGGCGCGGCGGTGGCCATCGTTGCCGGAGCATCGCTGGGCGGTTTACCTGAGCCGTTCCAGCCGTATTTGCTGTCAGTCTGCGCATTTGCCGGTGGGCTTGGCGTGACCGCAATCGTCTATCGGCTGGGACGCCGCGATGGCCGAACCAGCGTCAGCACCATGCTGCTGGCGGGTGTAGCGATGACGGCGCTGGCCGGCTCAGTCATCGGCCTGCTCACGTATATGGCCGACGACGCCAGTCTGCGGACGCTGACGTTCTGGAATCTGGGCACACTTAATGGTGCCAGTTACGCCCGGCTCTGGCCTCTTTTGCTGGTTTGCGTGGCGGTGATCCTCTGGCTGCCGCGCCGAGCCAAGGCGCTCAACGCGCTTCTGCTTGGAGAATCGGAAGCGCGCCATCTGGGCATTGAGGTCGAACGCCTCAAGCGTGAGCTGATTCTGTGCATCGCCCTTGGCGTCGGGGCTGCCGTCGCAGCGGCGGGGCTGATCGGCTTCATCGGCCTGATCGTGCCGCACCTGGTGCGACTGCTGACCGGGCCGGACCACCGCGTTGTCCTTCCCGCCTCAGCGCTGGCAGGGGCAACACTGCTGCTCGTCGCAGACATCTTCGCCCGATTGGTGATGGCGCCGGCGGAGCTGCCAATCGGAATTCTCACCGTGTTCCTTGGCGCGCCGTTTTTTCTTTTCCTGCTGGTTCGAGGCCGTCGCTGATGTTGATCGCTAATAACCTCGGCATCGTGCGCGATGGCAAACAGGTGGTCGCCAACATCGACTTGGCGTTGGCGCCCGGTCAGATGCTCGGCGTGCTGGGGCCCAACGGGGCCGGCAAAAGTTCGCTGATGGCTGCCCTGTGCGGCGAGCTTGCCCCGACTCACGGTCACGTGGTGCTGGACGACATTCCCCTGAATCAATGGCGCGGCCACGAACGGGCGCGTCGGCTGGCGGTACTGCCGCAGAGCTCGACATTGGATTTCGCGTTCAAGGTCGAGGAAGTGGTTGCGATGGGCCGCTTGCCCCATGACAGCGGTCAGCAATGTGACGGAGAGATCATCCAGCACGCCCTTGCGGCGGCCGATGGGCTTCACCTGCTCGGTCGCAGCTATCTGACGCTGTCGGGCGGCGAGCGTCAGCGGGTGCACCTGGCACGAGTGCTGGCGCAGGTGTGGCCGGGCGAGGAGGGCCAGATTCTCTTGCTGGACGAGCCCACGTCGGCGCTCGACCCGCTGCATCAGCACACCACGCTGTTGGCCGTTCGTGCCTTCGCCGACCGTGGCGGCGCGGTGATGGTGATCCTGCATGACTTGAACCTGGCAGCCCGTTACTGCGATCAGCTGTTGCTGCTGGCGCAAGGGCGCGCACATCTATCCGGCACACCAGAGCACGTGCTCACGCCTGAGGCGCTGAAGTCGGTGTTCGGTCTGGATGTTCTGGTGCAGCCTCATCCCGAGCGTGGGCATCCGCTGGTGATCGCTCGCTGAATGGGCTCGTGTCGATGTGCATCAGCTGCCTTTATCGATGCAGCAGCCCCGTTTCCATTGCCTGTGCGGGCAATGTCCTTCGGACAATTCTTGTAATCACGTAGGCCTGCTCTTTTGCGTCTTTGTGACCGTTCAGGCACAGCCGTTCTCGATTATCGTCGCCTCAAGCCAAGGTATCGAGGATGTGTAATGAACGACTTAAACGAAGCGATTGACGTGCATGCGGTCGATGCGTCATTGGCGCAACTGGCTATAGGCCTGATGGAATTGGCTTCGTTGAATGCCGATGACACGCCGGAAAAGATCATTGCGTTGTGTCATCGAGCCCTGACACCTGTGGGGCATGTTGCCGCCGTCTGTGTAATGCCCCGATTCGCAGGACTGGCGCGGCGCACCCTCGACAGCCTGCATGCGCGGGAGGTCAGCGTCGTGGCTGCGGTTAACTTTCCGAGCGGTTCGCCTTCTGTCAGCTCGGCCGAGTCGGAAACCCAGGCGGCAATTCTCGCGGGTGCCGACGAAATCGATCTGGTCTATCCTTTCCATGCGCTGCTTGGCGGGGACAGACAGATTGGCGCGGACATCATTAACGCCTGTAAAGCCAGATGCGGTCGTGCCGCATTGACCGTCACGCTGGAAACCGGCGTGCTGCGTGATCCGCAGGTCATTCACGGCGCAAGCTGTGTGGCAATTCAGGAGGGCGCCAACTTTCTGAAAACCAGTACTGGGAAACAGGTCCTCAACGCGACACCCCAGGCCAGCCGGATTTTGATTGCGGCCATCGCCGAGTCAGGCGCGCATGTGGGCATCAACGTCTCCGGGAATGTACGGACGCTCAAGGAAGCGCGGGTTCACATGGATCTGGTCAAGGCACGATTTGGCCCACGCTGGCTTGAGCAGGGGAGACTGCGGCTCGGGGCGACCAGCCTGCTGGATGATTTGTTGGGCCACTTGGGAGTAGGGGCCTGAATCCCGGGCAAAAAAAAGACCCGGCAAAGAGCCGGGTCAAAAACCGTGATTAGCCTGATGAGGAGATAATCTGAGAGTCCGAACCAAGGAGCCTTTCAGGTTATCGACCAGTCTCGCGACCGGATGTGATAATCATAGTGATTCTCATTTGTAAGTCAACAGTGTTCTGCAGACTATTTTGCTTATGGAATGTGGCGTTCCCGGATTAGCCCAGAACTGGCGTTCTTCAGTTCAGTGTTCATGGAATCTTTGTGCGCTTGGGGCAGCTCGGCCCAAGGGCGATCTGACAACGCGCCTTCCAGTGAGTAGAGCAGCGCTTTGGAGGCCCGGAATCCCCTGACCTGAACGGCCCGGTAAGCCTGAATCGCGCCGAGTCGCCGCAGATCAGCAATCGTGTGAATACCCGCAGCGTGAAGCCATTGAACCGAGGTCCTCCCCAGGTTCTTCATGCCCAACAATTCGTCATCCATGTGCAAACCCATCCTGTGGTTCCATGTAATAACTTCTCCATAGGCTCGACATAAACTGAAAAGGCGAACCATGCCGTTTAGCGTAGACGACGCCGAATCAATCTGCAGAGTGTTACCACTCGAACGCGGCGTACGCCGCCGAACGGTAGGATCAGGTTGGATTGGATAAGCAGGCGAGGGCAGGCCCGACATGGCGGCGCATGCAGGGCGAGAGGTTAGAGCGAGGCTTAGCGGGTGCGATAGCGCAGGCGAGTACCGAAATTGACTGACATAAGAATCTCGTCAGCACTCAGCTCTGGCGGGAAGTACGCCCCGGATATCTGTGCATGGGCGATGCTTGCACCTTCAAGTTGGCTCGTCCGGAAGTCAACGCCGCGCAAGTCCGCCGACCTGAAGTAAGCATCAGTGAAGTCGATGCGGTCTGCGTCGATCTCACGCAGATCCAGGCCGCGGAAATCGCCTCCAGACAGATCAACAGGGCCCTGCTTAGGGCGTTCGAGGTTGAAGGCGGTCACATCGTCTTTTCGCAACAGTGCGAACAGAGGCGAGTCGAGCTGTTTGGGCTGGTTCATTTGACGTCTCCATTGTTGGTATTCTGACGCCACTATAATGCCACCTACGTCGAGCCGTGAAGCGTTATCCATCACGACTCGACCGCTGGCGGATGCGGGCTATCAGAGCCCCGGCAGATGCTGACGAATGTCGGCGACCAGTTTGTCCAGATCACCACTGACGTTGGTCTCGACGTGGCGGCTGCGCAATATTTCATCAGCGGTCAGCGCCTCGCGACTGGCCAGCTGCGCTTCAATGACTTCCATGGTTGCGTCCGAAGGATCATCATTTTGTGCCCGACGTTGCGCCAGCCAACCCTCGATAACCGCTTTTGGCGCGGCGCAGTCAACGATCAGAAAAGGAACGCCCATTGCCTCGGCAATCTGCGCAGTCGCCTGACGCTGCGGGAGCTTCAAATAGGTTGCATCGATGACCACCGGCAAGCCTGCGCGGAGCACGACACCCGCCAGCTCATTCAGACGCTGATAAGTAGCCGCGCTGACGTCGGCGGAATACAGATCTTCATGGTCGGCGAACGCACGCTTGCGCTCGACATCTGAACGCAGACGGATCGCCCCCAGAGCTTCGACCAGGCGCATCGCAACCTGACTTTTGCCGACCGCGGAAACGCCATGGGTGATGGCCAGAAAATTCGACGGAATCGCGCTATAGCTCTCGGCCAGGTTGGCGTAATTGCGATACTGGCGCAGTGTCGCGGCCCGTTGCACCTGATCGGCGTCGGCATTCAGGCTAAACAGCGCCACTTTGGCGCGGACCAGTGCCCGGTAGGCCTTGTAGAAATTGAGAAGCTGAAGTCCCGCATAGTCGCCGGTCAGTTCGAGGTACTGACTGACGAATCGACGGGAAAGGCTTTTCAGGCCGCGATCCTCAAGGTCCATGGCCAGGAAGCCGATGTCGGCATAGACATCTGTCATGCGGAAGGGCTCGTTGAACTCGATGCAGTCGAAAATCACCACCTTGCCATCGATCAGCGTTGCATTGCCCAAGTGGATGTCGCCATGGCACTCGCGGACAAATCCGTCGAGCTTGCGCCGGTTCATCAATGGCTTGAGGCGCTCGAAACTGGAGTTGGCCCAGGCTTCCAGCGCTTCCAGCTGGATGAGGTCAGATTTTTCGCTGAGGAAGGGCAGAATCTGTTCGAAATTCTGTGTGACCGGCGCCATGACGCTGTCGGCGCTGCCAAGTGGGTTTTCCATCGGCACTTTGGGTGACTTGAGATGAAACTCGGCGATCTGCCGCGCCATGTCGTCGATCTGCGCAGCGGTCAGTTCGCCTTTGGCTTGCAAGGTGCTGAGCAAGCCGTCCTGCGGGAACTGGCGCATTTTCAGCACGTACTCGATCGCTTCACCTTCACCATTCAGCTGCGGAGCGTCGATGCTGCCGGTAACAGGCAGCACTTCCAGGTACAGATCGTCCGTCAGGCGCTGGTTCAGCATCAGCTCCTGCTCACAGAAATGCTGGCGCGCCGGCAGGTGGGTGAAGTCCAGAAAACCGAAATTGACCGGCTTCTTCATCTTGTAGACGTACTGGCCGGTGAGGAGCACCCAGGAAATATGCGTCTCGATGACCTGAAACTGTTCGACCGGGTGAGGAAACAGGGCGGGGTTTTGCAGCGCGGCTATCAGTGTCTGGCTCACGGACGATCCTTGAAAGGTGATAAGGCGATAGAGAAGTAGCGAAAGGCGGCCATTATGGCCGCTGGAGCCATTGCTGCAAACCGCTTAAAGGGCGGTCTGTCGGGGGCTTTGAAAGTGCGTATAATCCGCCGCCATGACCCGATCCCGCACCCCGAAAAAATCCCCCAAACCCACCAACAGCCGCCTGCGCAGCCTGTTGGGCTGGGCCCTGAAACTCAGTCTTGTCGGGCTGGTGATCCTTGGCTGCTTCGCCGTTTACCTGGATTCCATCGTCCAGGAAAAATTCTCCGGCAAGCGCTGGACCATTCCGGCCAAGGTCTATGCACGGCCACTGGAGCTGTTCGTCGGCCAGAAGCTTTCACGCGATGACTTCCTTCTGGAGCTCGATGCGCTGGGCTATCGTCGTGAAGGTGTGGCCAACGGGCCGGGCGCTGCCGCGGTCAACGGCAACACTGTCGATCTCAACACCCGCGGCTTCCAGTTCTATGAAGGCGCTGATCCGGCTCAGCAGATCCATGTGCGCTTCTCCGGCGATTACGTCGCGGAACTGAGCGCCGCCAATGGCGCCAAGCTTGCTGTCGCGCGGCTTGAGCCCCTGATGATCGGCGGCTTGTACCCGAAGAATCTCGAAGACCGGATTCTGATCAAGCTCGATCAGGCGCCGCCTTATTTGCTCGACACGCTCGTCACCGTCGAAGATCGGGATTTCTACCATCACTTCGGCGTATCGCCGAAGGGGATCCTGCGAGCTTTCTGGATCAACGCTTCCGCTGGCCAGATGCGCCAGGGCGGATCGACGCTGACTCAGCAACTGGTCAAGAACTTCTACCTGACCAACGAGCGCAGCATCACCCGCAAGCTGACCGAAGCGATGATGGCAGTTCTGCTGGAGATTCATTACAGCAAGCAGGAGATTCTCGAGGCCTACCTCAACGAAGTGTTCGTGGGGCAGGACGGCCAGCGCGCGGTCCACGGCTTTGGTCTGGCGAGTCAGTATTTCTTCAGTCAGCCGCTGTCGGAGTTGAAGCTGCATCAGGTCGCCTTGCTGGTCGGTCTGGTCAAGGGGCCTTCGTATTACAACCCGCGCCGCAATCCCGAGCGTGCGCTGGAGCGTCGCAATCTGGTCCTCGATCTGCTTGAACAACAGGGTGTCGCCACCCCCGAAGTGGTTGCGGCTGCGAAGAAGATGCCGCTTGGCGTGAGCAAAGTCGGATCGCTGGCCGACAGCTCGTTCCCGGACTTCCTTGATCTCGTCAAACGCCAGCTCCGTCAGGACTACCGCGACGAGGACTTGACCGAAGAGGGCCTGCGGATCTTCACCAGTTTCGACCCTATTCTGCAGATGAAATCCGAAGCTGCCGTGCGCGAAAGCTTCGCCAAGATTTCCGGCCGCAAAGGCGCGGACGAGATGGAAACGGCCATGGTCGTGACCAATCCGGAGACCGGCGAAGTCCAGGCGCTGATCGGCAGCCGCCAGGCAGGCTTCGCGGGTTTCAACCGGGCGCTGGATGCCGTTCGGCCGATCGGGTCGTTGGTCAAGCCGGCCATCTATCTGACCGCTCTCGAGCGTCCGCAGCAGTACTCGCTGACCAGCTGGATTCCCGACGAGCCTTTTCAGGTGAAAGGCGCCGACGGCCAGATCTGGAAGCCCCAGAACTACGATCACAAAGCCCACGGCAACATTTTCCTGTATCAGGGCCTGGCGCATTCCTACAACCTGTCCAGCGCTAAGCTGGGTCTGGACCTGGGCATTCCGAATGTCTTCAAAACCCTGACCAAGCTGGGCGTCACTCGCGAGTGGCCGGCGTTCCCGTCGATGCTCCTGGGGGCTGGTGCGCTGACGCCGATCGAAGTGGCGACGATGTACCAGACCATCGCCAGCGGCGGCTTCAACACGCCGTTGCGCGGGATTCGCAGCGTACTGACCGCCGAAGGGGAGCCGCTCAAGCGCTACCCGTTCCAGATTCAGCAACGTTTCGACCCGGGTTCGATCTATTTACTGCAGAACGCCATGCAGCGGGTGATGCGCGAGGGTACGGGTAAATCGGTGTACAACGTGCTGCCGAGCACCCTGAATCTGGCGGGCAAGTCAGGCACCACCAATGACTCGCGCGACAGCTGGTTTGCCGGCTTCAGCCAGGACTTGCTGGCGATCGTCTGGATGGGCCGCGACGACAACGGCAAGACGCCGTTCACTGGGGCTACCGGCGCACTGCAGATCTGGACCAGCTTCATGAAGAAAGCCGATCCGCTGCCGCTGGACATGGCGATGCCTGATAACGTCGTGCAGGCCTGGGTCAATGCCAGTACCGGCGAAGGCACCGACGCCAGCTGCCCGAACGCCGTACAGATGCCGTATATTCGCGGCAGTGAGCCGCAACCCGGCCCGACCTGCGGTGGGGCAGCAGCGCCTGCCGATTCGGTGATGGACTGGGTCAAGGGCTGGTTGAACTAAGCCTGGTTGAATTAAGCAAAGAGGATGTGACGTGAACAAGTGGTGGATTCCGGCTGTAACGGCTCTGGCTTTGCTCAACGGTTGCGCGTCCCAGACGCGCAGTGCGATTCCGGTGGTCGATTCAGGGTCACGCGTTTCAAACGGCGAGCGCGTTTCGTCTACTCGCAGCAACACCTATCGCGCGCCGGTACAGGCACCCGCGCAGTCGCAGACGATTCAGGAAGATTCTGGTGTCACGGTCATGGTACCCGGCGGCGCCAACGCCAGTGGTGCGCCTATTTCGACGTTCGTGCCACCCGCTACGGCGCCGATCAGCACTGCGCCGGTTAATCAGGCCCCAGTGAACAATACGTACACACCGCCGCCAGCGACCAGCAATACCTACAACATGCCGGCCTCGGCGCCGACTGGCATTCCGTCTGCGTCCAGCGGCGGGTTGTCAGAAGACGAGCAACTGGATGGGCCGGTGCTGGCGTTGCTCACCACCGCTCAGCAGCAGCAGTCCGGTGGCGATCTCAACGGCGCATCATCGAGCCTTGAGCGTGCTCAACGTGTTGCCCCCCGTGAGCCCCAGGTCCTCTACCGTCTGGCGCAAGTGCGTCTGGCCCAGGGCGATGCGCCTCAGGCTGAGCAATTGGCCCGTCGTGCTCTGACCTACGCCAACGGTCGCGCGAGCCTTCAAGCCAGTCTTTGGGGCCTGATTGCCCAATCGCGGGAAAAGCAGGGTGACGCCGCCGGTGCAGCGTTGGCGCGGCAGAAAGCCAATGGATAAACGCTTTCCGAAAATCGCTGACCAATTGCTGTTGATCGAGCGCGAATTGCGAGTCCTGGGATGGTGGAAGGAAGTGCCGCCCAGCGACGAGTCGCTGTCAAGCCGTGAACCCTTCTGCGTCGACACGCTGGATTTTGATCAGTGGCTGCAATGGATCTTCCTGCCACGCATGAAGATCATCCTTGAGCAGGATATGCCGTTGCCCACGGCATCCGGCATTCTGGAAATGGCGGAGATGGTATACGCCAGCCGTATCCGCGAAGCACGCAACTTGCTGGCGCTGCTGAAAGACTTCGACCGGTTGATTACCGAGGCGGTCTGACCCTCAGTTGCATTGATCGTCGAGGTACTGCTTGACCTCGACGATGCGGGCCTGCCGCTCTTCTTCCGTGAAACGCCTGAACTCGCCATTCACCTCCTGCCGTACCCGAGGGTTGTTCTGCAGTTGGGCAAGGTTGGTTCGCTGTTCGTCGCACGCTTCTTTGCGCTTGGCTTCCTGAGCGGCAACCTGTTTTCTGACCTTGGCATCGACCGCCTCCTGCTCCCGTGCTCCCTCCTGGTTCTGCGGGGGCGGGGCAGGTGGGGCGGAGACGGGGCTCCCTGTATTGATTTCCTGTGCTGTCTGCCCGGCAGGCGGCTGGGCGTCGAAATGCGTGACGCCCTGAGCGTCCACCCATTTGTATATCTGCGCGGCCTGGCCGACCGCCGGGGCGACGGCCAGTGTCAGCGTCGCTGCAAGAATCATCCAGCGCATTCCCGGTTCCTTACTTCTGTGGCAATGGCCGGAAACCTATCACAAGCGGCGCGCTGCGACCTCATTCGGTGCCTTTTGGCGGGCAGTGGACGAAGAAAGCGCATCGATGACTTGACTTGAGAGGGGCGAATCCGAACAATCCAAAGTTCGCTGTAGAGGGACTGCCAGAAGCAGACCGTCTCGGTAGATCATGAGGCGCACACCCGCGCCGACCCGTAACACCCGCAACGCGTTACCTCGCGCTGGGTGGGAAGACCCCGAAACACTTAAGGGGCAATCCCAATACTTGCTCAGTCAGTGCTGACGTAGTCGGCGACCACCGTCGCTCATGCTCTGCTTTGCAGTAAACCTATTAAGACCCGTCTCCTCGCTTGTGTGGACGGTATTCTGGCGTTTTAGAGGTGAACAACGTGGAGCTTTTATCTGGCGCTGAAATGGTCGTCCGCTTTTTGCGTGACGAAGGCGTAGAGCACATCTACGGGTACCCTGGCGGTGCCCTCCTGCATATATACGACGCGCTGTTCAAAGAACCGGCTGTGAGCCATATCCTTGTTCGTCACGAACAGGCCGCGACTCACATGGCTGACGGTTACGCCCGCGCCACCGGCAAGGCAGGCGTTGTGCTGGTGACTTCGGGTCCCGGCGCAACCAATGCCATCACCGGTATCGCGACCGCCTACATGGATTCGATTCCAATGGTGGTGCTGTCCGGTCAGGTCCCGAGCAACATGGTTGGTACCGACGCGTTCCAGGAAACCGACATGATCGGTATCTCCCGGCCAATCGTGAAGCACAGCTTCATGATCAAACACCCGTCGGAGATCCCGGAAGTCCTGAAGAAGGCGTTCTACCTGGCCCAATCCGGTCGTCCTGGTCCTGTCGTCGTCGATATCCCGAAAGACATGACCAACCCGGCAGAGAAGTTCGAATACATCTTCCCCAAGAAAGCCAAGCTGCGCTCCTACAGCCCGGCGGTCCGCGGCCATTCCGGCCAGATCCGCAAGGCCGTGGAAATGCTGGTCGCGGCCAAGCGCCCGGTCATCTATGCAGGCGGCGGAGTGATCATGGGCAACGGTTCGGCGCCATTGACCGAACTGGCGCAGCAATTGAACGCTCCGGTCACCAACACGTTGATGGGTCTGGGTGCTTATCCAGGCACCGATCGCCAGTTCGTCGGCATGCTGGGCATGCATGGCAGCTACACCGCCAACCTGGCAATGCATCACGCCGATGTGATTCTTGCGGTGGGCGCGCGGTTCGACGATCGCGTGATCAACGGGCCGGCGAAATTCTGCCCGAACGCCAAAATCATTCACGTCGACATCGACCCGGCGTCCATCTCCAAGACCATCAAGGCCGACGTGCCAATCGTCGGGCCGGTCGAGAGCGTGCTGACCGAGATGGTTGCGACCCTCAAAGAGCTCGCCGAAACCCCTAACAAGGAGTCGGTCGCGACGTGGTGGAAGCAGATCGAAGAATGGCGCGCCGGCGGTGACCTGTTCCCGTACAACCGTGGCGACGGAAGCGTCATCAAGCCGCAGACTGTAATCGAGACGCTGTGCGAAGTGACCAAAGGCGATGCCTACGTCACCTCCGATGTGGGGCAGCACCAGATGTTCGCGGCTCAGTACTACCGCTTCAACAAACCCAATCGCTGGATCAACTCCGGCGGCCTCGGCACCATGGGCTTCGGCCTGCCGGCCGCGATGGGTGTTGCGCTGAGTTTCCCGAATGACAATGTCGCCTGCGTCACCGGCGAAGGCAGCATTCAGATGAACATTCAGGAGCTGTCGACCTGTCTGCAGTACAACCTGCCGGTGAAGATCATCCTGCTCAACAACGGCGTGCTCGGCATGGTCCGTCAGTGGCAGGACATGAGCTACAGCGGTCGTCACTCGCATTCCTACATGGAGTCGCTGCCTGACTTCGTGAAGCTGGTCGAGGCTTACGGGCACGTCGGCATGCGCATCACCGATCTCAAGGACCTGAAGCCGAAGATGGAAGAAGCGTTCGCCATGAAAGATCGGCTGGTGTTCCTCGATATCAAGGTCGATGTCGGCGAGCACGTCTATCCGATGCAGATCAGAGATGGGTCCATGCGTGACATGTGGCTGAGCAAGACGGAGCGGACATAACCATGCGCCACATCATTTCGCTATTGCTGGAAAACGAACCGGGTGCGCTGTCTCGTGTGGTCGGCCTGTTTTCGCAGCGCAACTACAACATCGAAAGCCTGACAGTGGCGCCAACCGAGGACCCGACCCTGTCGCGTCTGACGCTGACCACCGTTGGCCAAGATGAAGTGATCGAGCAAATCACCAAGAACCTCAACAAGCTGGTCGAAGTGGTCAAGCTGGTCGACCTGTCGGAAAGCGCCCACATCGAGCGCGAGCTGATGCTGATCAAGGTGAAAGCCACTGGCGCCCAGCGTGCCGAGATCAAGCGCACCACCGACATTTTCCGCGGCCAGATCGTCGACGTCTCCAGCAGCGTCTATACCGTGCAGTTGACCGGGACAAGCGACAAGCTGGACAGCTTCATCCAGGCGATTGGCACAACTGCCATTCTGGAAACCGTACGAAGCGGCGTCACGGGCATTGCCCGCGGCGACAAAGTGCTGAGCATCTAACCTAATTTTGCAAATGGCCTTGCGGCCAAGTTATCAGGGGAATTTCATGAAAGTTTATTACGACAAAGACTGCGACCTTTCGATCATCCAGGGCAAAAAAGTTGCCATCATCGGTTACGGTTCTCAGGGCCACGCTCAAGCGTGCAACCTGAAAGACTCCGGCGTTGATGTCACTGTTGGCCTGCGCAAGGGTTCGGGTACTGTCGCCAAAGCTGAAGCTCACGGCCTGAAAGTGACTGACGTGGCTTCCGCCGTCGCCGCTGCAGACCTGGTCATGATCCTGACCCCGGACGAATTTCAGTCCCAGCTGTACAAGAACGAAATCGAGCCGAACATCAAGAAGGGCGCAACACTGGCCTTCTCCCACGGCTTCGCGATTCACTACAACCAGGTTGTTCCTCGTGCCGATCTCGACGTGATCATGATCGCGCCAAAAGCACCAGGCCACACCGTGCGTACAGAATTCGTCAAAGGCGGTGGCATCCCTGACCTGATCGCCGTTTACCAGGACGCCTCGGGCAACGCCAAGAACGTCGCTCTGTCGTACGCGTCGGGTGTTGGCGGCGGCCGTACCGGTATCATCGAAACCACCTTCAAGGACGAAACCGAAACCGACCTGTTCGGCGAGCAAGCCGTTCTGTGTGGCGGTACCGTTGAACTGGTCAAAGCCGGGTTCGAGACCCTGGTTGAAGCCGGTTATGCGCCGGAAATGGCTTACTTCGAGTGCCTGCACGAACTGAAGCTGATCGTCGACCTCATGTACGAAGGCGGCATCGCCAACATGAACTACTCGATCTCCAACAACGCTGAATACGGCGAGTACGTTACCGGCCCGGAAGTCATCAATGCCGAATCCCGTCAGGCCATGCGCAACGCTCTGAAGCGCATTCAGGACGGCGAGTACGCCAAGATGTTCATCGCCGAGGGCGCCAGCGGCTACCCGTCGATGACCGCCAAGCGTCGTAACAACAAGGCGCACGGCCTGGAAATCATCGGTGAGCAACTGCGCTCGATGATGCCTTGGATCGCGAAGAACAAGATCGTCGACCAAGCCAAGAACTAAGATCCCGATCAGGTTCCTGCAGGAAAAAACGCGGCCCTCGGGTCGCGTTTTTTCGTTATGGGGGCTCATCTGGTATAAAGCTGCATCGTTTGTCGGCCCAAGGGCCACAAGCATTTGTCGAAATTCTTCAGCTGCAAGGTATTGTCCATGAGCGAACGTCCCGAAGAGCCGAACAAGGCTGCTGACGCCGAAAGCCTGCTACCGATTGATGAACACATTGAAGAGGGTCACGACGACGAGGGGCGCCAGGTGCGCCATCGCGGGATATACCTGCTACCCAATCTGTTCACCACTGCGAACCTGTTCGCCGGCTTCTACGCAATCATCAGCGCCATGAGTGCGCAGAGTGCATTGAGCGCGGGTGATCAGGCGAGCGCGAGCAAATACTTCGCGTTCTCCGCCATCGCCATCTTCGTTGCCATGGTCCTGGATGGTCTGGACGGCCGTGTTGCGCGGATGACAAACACCCAGAGCGCATTCGGCGCAGAGTACGACTCGCTGTCCGATATGGTCGCTTTTGGCGTGGCGCCGGCGCTGTTGGCGTTTGGCTGGGCGCTGGGTGACATGGGCAAGGTCGGCTGGATGGTCGCCTTCATCTATGTGGCGGGGGCAGCGTTGCGTCTGGCCCGGTTCAACACCCAGGGGGGCAAGGCGGACAAGCGTTACTTCATTGGCCTGGCAAGTCCTGCCGCCGCAGGGGTCGTCGCGGGCACCGTCTGGGCGTTCAGCGATTACGGCATCCAGGGTTCGAAACTGTCGTTTCTGGTTGCACTATTGGTCGCGGCAGCGGGCATGCTGATGGTCAGCAACATCAAGTACAACAGCTTCAAAGAGCTGGATCTGAAAGGGCGGGTGCCGTTTGTTGCGATTCTGGCCGTCGTTTTGGTATTCGCTGTGGTGTTCAGTGATCCGCCGCGCATTCTGCTGCTAATTTTCCTTGGATATGCAGCTTCCGGTCCTATCCAGTACCTGCTGCGTCTACGTCGCCAGAGGTAGTTCGCCGACCGTTATTTCCCGCATACTCCGCCGCTATAGATGCTTCAGTTCTCCATAGCTGCGGAGTCATCATGCTGATCAAGATCCCCTCTACGTCCGATTGCAAAGAGTCGGATGTCACACCCGAATCCTTTTATCTCTCGCGTCGCGCATTGCTCGGAAGCAGTCTTGCGGGGCTCGCCGTCAGCGCAATGCCTCGCTGGGCGCAAGCCGAAGAAGCCTCGCGCTATACCGACGTCGAAGCCGGCGCTGCCCCTGACTGGTTCAAAGGCAAGTTACCTTCAACGAAGTGGCAAGCCGTTACCGTCAAGGACGAGACGATTACGCCGTTCAAGGACGCGACCCACTACAACAACTTCTACGAGTTCGGCACCGACAAGGGTGATCCCGCGCAAAACGCTGGCTCGCTGAAAACCGAACCGTGGAGCGTCGTCATTGACGGGGAAGTGGCGAAGCCTGGCCGCTACGCACTCGAAGACTTCATGAAGCCCTATCAGCTGGAAGAGCGTATCTATCGTCTGCGCTGCGTAGAAGCGTGGTCGATGGTGATTCCATGGCTGGGCTTCCCGATCTCCGAGCTGCTCAAGCAGGTTGAACCGACGGCGAATGCCAAATACATCCGGTTTGAAACGCTGCAGGACCCGAAGACCATGCCCGGCCAGCGCTCCGGCTTTGCGTTGATCGACTGGCCTTATGTAGAAGGGCTTCGTCTGGATGAGGCGATGAACCCGCTCGCGATTCTGGCGGTGGGCATGTATGGAAGGGAACTGCCCAATCAGAACGGCGCGCCGTTGCGTCTGGTGGTGCCTTGGAAATATGGCTTTAAAAGCGTGAAGTCCATCGTGCGCATCAGTCTGACAAGCGAGCAACCGAAGACGACCTGGCAAAGCATTGCGGCAAGCGAGTACGGTTTCTATGCCAATGTGAACCCGACGGTTGATCATCCACGCTGGACCCAGGCACGCGAGCGGCGTCTGCCCAGCGGGCTGTTCAGCCCGAATATTCGCCAGACCGAGATGTTTAACGGGTACGGGGAGCAGGTTGCTTCTCTTTATACAGGCCTGGACCTACGGAAAAACTATTGATGCGTTTCATCTACTGGCGGGTGTCGGTGTTCGTCGCAGCAGCTTTGGTCCCCTTGTATTGGCTCTACCAGGCGTGGATTTTTGCTTTGGGGCCTGATCCTGGAAAGGTGCTAGTTGATCGCTTGGGCTTGGGGACGTTGATCCTGCTTTTGATCACGCTGGCGATGACCCCATTGCAGCGCACGACGGGCTGGCCCGGATGGATCGCCGTTCGCCGGCAATTGGGGCTGTGGTGTTTCACGTATGTGTCGCTGCACATGCTGGGTTATGGCTTTTTTATCCTGGGCTTTGACTGGGCGCAGTTGGGCGTAGAACTGGTCAAACGGCCCTACATTATTGTCGGGGCGCTGGGTTTCCTGGGGCTGTTGTCGCTGGCGGTCACGTCCAATCGCTATAGCCAGCGCCGTTTGGGAATGCGCTGGAAGAAACTTCATCGGCTCAGTTACCTGATTTTGGGCCTGGGTTTGCTGCATATGCTGTGGATCGTACGGGCGGATCTGAAGGAGTGGGCTGTCTATGCAACGATTGGCGCGTTGCTTCTGGTGCTGCGGATCCCCGCAATTGCTAAGCGTATACAGCGTCGACGGGTTAAGAGCAGCAGTGTTCCCACTAAAGTTTAAATAAGTGCTTGACGCGTCTCTGGATCTGTCTATAATTCGCCCCACTTCCGGCGCAGACGAAACGGAAAACTCCTTGATAATCAAAGAGTTGGACGAAGTAAGCAGCGAGGAATGCTTCGGTTCACTTC
>NZ_JAXCIQ010000032.1:0-32192 GCF_046540455.1 Pseudomonas sp. W5-36
AGAACGTCCGGAATGAAACTAATCGGTTCGTCGAGCAGCAGGGTTTCTTGAGCGCGGCAGAGAAAGCTAGCTTTGACCGTGAGTTCGATGCCATTGCGATGCAGCTGTGTAGGTAAGAAAAATTGAGCAACGCCCAATTCCCGTCACGAGTTGGGGCTGTGGCCGTAGAGGAATACCGTGATCGTACCCTGATCGAGCAGGAAAAGCGGCTATCGCGCCTGAGGGCTTGCTGGCTGCTACCTCCCAGCGCGACAGGCCAATCCGTCCTCCACTAGCTCTACGGACAGCGGAAAACGCTGACACACCGTTGACCAGGGCGCTAAGCCTTCCGGCCACTCCAGGCTGCGCCCGAGCACAGGATCCAGAAGATTCCTTGGAACACCAGACGATCATGATTGCGTAAGGCGACCCATTTTCTGTTCTGGGAAACCAGAGCCCTGATAAATTAAAGCGATGCGTCGGAGAGTTCGTAACACTCTGCCATGCTGGCTTTCAGCTAATCATGGCAGCAATTTTAGCGGCACTGATTTATCTTACAAAACCTAGCTCAAAGAAACGTTTTGTTTTGCTGACCGTGATTGAACCAGCCCCATGAAACACTGCATGCTGTTATCAAGACAACGTAGGGACTGGCTGTATCAGCTCATCATATTACCCGTGCAGTGATAGGTGATGCGCATCAAAAGGGGTAATCTATGTATCAGGCGCTGCATGATGGCAACAAGGTTAAATAGTCATCACTACGCATACCGATAACATCCCTTACCCGCCAATTTCGCCTGGTACAAGGCAATGTCGGCGCGATGAAGTAAAGTCTCAGGTGTGTCCGTGCCGGCTGAATCACTCAGAGATATGCCTACGCTGACACCCAGCCCATGAAATGCGTCGTAGGTTCGGCGATACTCCCCAATGGATTTAATGATGCGTTCAGTGATCAATGTAGCATGCTCTTCTAAGTCTGTTCGTAGCACTACAATGAATTCATCGCCGCCTAAGCGAGCAGCGAAATCGTTTGTTCTTATATTGCTGTTTAACAAGGTTGAAAACATGGTTAATGCTTTGTCACCTGCAGCGTGACCATAGCTGTCGTTAATGCTTTTGAATCCATCCAAGTCAAAATATAGGAGGGCGAGATGCTCAGGATTTTGGGAAGAGGGTTTCAACAGGCCTCTGAGCATCGAAAAAATTCCGGCGCGATTGAGAAGGCCGGTGAGAGAATCATGATTGGCTAGATATGAGCTGTGCGCTTCAGCATGATAGGCTTTGGCAAGATTACTGTTGAGGTGCTTGAGTAATATCCACAGTCCTCCTAAGTACATCGGAGCTTGAAGTATTAAAATCATCAGCATAGGTTCTGATTGGAACAAGGTCGAAAACTTCAAAGGAATATCGGTCAAGAGGATCTGGGCGAACGCATAATGAGGTATGCCCTGATTTCTCATAGCAATCGCACCATTCAGGCTAACGGCCAAGGTGCTCGATAACACCTGCAGTACAGGGTCGCCGCTGATGATGCACGCAGCCGTGCCCGCACCTATCTCAGCGGCCCAGACCAGGCCAAGCAGTAGCGATAGATCTGTGGCGTATTTAAGCGGAGGCTTGGTTGGAGCATTGCAGCGACGAAAGAGCAACAAGCGTACATTCCATATAATGGTATCGACACACAGCCATATCATAAAAATCTTAATTGGATGACGGTAGAGCGCTACACTGCAGATTAGTAATGTGCTGAAACCGGCTGCGATCAATGTCATGCCGGATGAAAAGGGCCCGGCCAGCAATTTCAAACGCGTAGCAGCATCCAATTGGTCATTTTCGCGGACGAACCAAGCAATGAAGGTTGTACGGGGGAAGAAATATCGTTCGCTGACAGCCATTAGGAAATCTTCCGGAAAAGGATGATGGCATTCTAACATCTTGTCAGACGCTATCATCATCAATCCGACATACTGTAAAGATTCGGTCTCAATGCCTGTTACAGGTTGATTAGGAGTTCCGACCGCCATCAGGAAGGGATAAAATTCAAGTCATATGCTTTTAGCTAAGCTTGATTTTGGCGGAATTCCGACAAGCGGCAAAGATAGCCCACAAAAGTGAACACCTCCGAAAAATGCGGAGCTTGAGCAAGAGCAATGGTTTTACTGACGACACCGCAGTGCCCATGTCTGAGCCCATTCCCCCGCTGCAAAGATTTCCATGGCCTAAATTTTTTCCTAAAACAGTCGATAAGCATCTATAAATCTCACGCCTCAAGGTATTCCTATGTTCTATAGTCGGCTAAAGAAAAAAATTTTGGAGCAGCAGACAGAGTTAGACGCGTTACGGAGCTTCAAAGCTGAAATCAACGATGCGATGATTTCAGTCACACTAGATCGAAAATTATGCGTTACCCATAGCAACGCCAACTTCCTGAAGTTTCTAAATGTAAAGGAGGGCAATGTCACCGGGCGTCCGCTAGGGGATTTCACGCCTGAATATGTTAGCGAGCTGCCCTGTTACAAGAGATTCATGATCGCGATGTAGAATGGCTCTAGTGTTAATGACGATTATAGGTTGCTCCGGACTGATCAAGCCCTCGTCTGGTTAAGGGGGACTTGGATACCAGTTAAAGACCATAGCGCTCTGGTCACACATATGACTTGTTGTGGTTTAGAAGCGACCGAAGTTACAAACTACGCCGAGAAAAATTCTGCGCTGGTGCAGGCGTTATTCCGATCAACGGCAGTTATTGAATTTGATCTGGACGGTAAGAGCATAACTGCGAATCAACATTTTTTAGATGCAGTTGATTACTCGCTCCAGCAGGTAGTTGGCAAGCATCATAGTATGTTTTGCGATCCAGGCTATGTGGCTTCTCCTGCGTATAAAGAGTTCTGGAATACACTGGAAGCAGGTTGATTCATTGCCGACCGCTTCAAGAGAATCGATTCTCGAGGTCACGAAGTATGGCTTGAAGCGACCTACAATCCCGTTTTTGACGTGCATGGCAAACTAAGCAAGGTGGTAAAATTTGCAACTGCTGTAACTGATCAAGTCAATAGTGAACAAGAATTAAGTTCTGCTGCATCACTCCACCGCACCCGACACTTTGCCCCATCACCTTGTGCCTAATCTGCGTCTTTACCCACTCATGAATTGTTCTCATGGGGCTATACGTGGTTACGGCATAGTCGCTAGCTACACAAGACGCTAAGTTCGGTAGATACATGCACCTATGAAACCGATGCAATGGCGAGCGGTTTTACGCGTGCTCCTCTGTTCGTGAACAGGCCATTCAGCTTTCCTGAGGAACACCGATCTTGGATACGACCAACATGATGCTTTTGCCCCGGCGTGAATTCATTATCGTAGGGGTCGTCACCTCCGCAGCCATTGCTCTGCCTCCGTTTATCACATCGAAGGCCAGTGCCGCCAATGCAGCGCCAACGAACAAAGCGCAGTTCGATATCAATATTAATGGCACCACACAGACGGTTTTAATGGATACCCGGACAACGTTGCTGGATGCATTGCGTGATCATCTACACCTGACCGGTACCAAAAAAGGATGCGACCACGGCCAATGCGGCGCTTGCACCGTCATTGCCAACGGCACCAGGATCAATTCATGCCTGACGCTGGCTGTTATGCATCAAAATTCCAGGATTACCACCATTGAGGGCTTGGGCAGTACCGAAAAACTACACCCCATGCAGGCAGCTTTCATCAAGCATGATGGCTATCAATGCGGTTACCAATCTGCTGGATTTGATGAAGCTCGAGATCGAAGCCCCCACATATTTGATCGACGTGAACGGACTGGGGATGGACACCATTGAGCCCACGTCCGTAGGCGGGCTGCGTATTGGGGCCTTGGTACGCAACACCGATCTGGCTGCCGACGCTCGCGTAAGAAAAGATTACGCGGTGCTCTCTAGAGCCCTGCTAGCAGGTGCCTCGGGACAACTTCGCAACGTCGCGACGACGGCAGGCAATTTACTGCAACGCACACGCTGCCCCTATTTCTACGATACCAACATGGCGTGCAACAAACGCAAGCCCGGCACCGGCTGCGCAGCCATTGGAGGGGTCAGTGCATATGATCGGCGACTCGATTCGATGTGATCGTGCTGGCCCACGAGCAGTGAGCATCATGGGGCGTCACCTTGATCGGAAGGGAGGCGGGCGGATTACGTATCTATTGCAGTTCGCCGTAAGCGTCTGGCTAATACACCTTCGATGCTGTTGTGTAAGCCTTAGATTTTCACGGCTTAGGGCTGACCTCTCCGAACCCCTGCGTAAAAAACAGTTTCCGGCCAGCCCTGCTTTCAAATGCTACATTCACGTTTTTCCTGGCAGGCCGTCTTCATGCACATCAATCCTGATCACTTTCTACAGACGGAGAATGGCCGCATTATTAATGCTGAGCTAAATAGACTGGCTTGGCAGAGGGCTCACCTTGCCCTATCAGAGGCTCTGCTAATGACTCCCAAGCCTTCTCGTCTGTATTTGTTGATAGGCGCTCAGGGTGCAGGAAAAAGCACTTGGGCCAAATCGACGCTTTTAGTTGAGCCTGGCGCTGTAATCTTTGATGCCATCCTGGTTCAGCGCTGTGAGCGTGAATCGCTCATAAAGGCTGCCAAGAAGCATAGGGTAGATGTGGTAGCTACTTGGTTCACTACTTCGCTGGAAGACTGTTTGGCACGTAATCAATTGCGCCCTGATGATGAGGTGGTTCCTGAGAATGCCATTAGAAACGTTTTTAAAGCACTTCAGCCTCCACGCTTGAGCGAGGGGTTCACCGAAATTTTAGTCGTTGATGCACAGGCTAGCGCGAACGCTCAGTCTTCTAAAGGCTGAATCGACTTCCAGTTATGCGGCAACAGCTCGGCGATCTCGCTCGCCCGTTGCGTCGGCAACCGCGCCAGTACGTCCTTCAAATACGCATACGGATCATGGCCATTGAGCCGCGCAGACTGTATCAAGCTCATGATCGCTGCCGCCCGTTTGCCGCTGCGTAACGACCCTGCGAAGAGCCAGTTCTTGCGACCAAGAGCCCATGGCCTGATTTGGTTTTCGGCCCAGTTGTTATCTATGGGCACGGCTCCGTCATCGAGGTAGCGCGACAGCGCTGCCCAGCGTTTCAGGCTGTAATCCAAGGCTCTGCTGATGGCTGAGCCTTCGAGCACGAGGTTACGCTGGGCGCTCATCCAGGCATGTAGCATGTCCATCACCGGGACGGCTTTTTCTTGCCGTATTCGGCGCCGTAAATCCGGCTCCAAGTCGCGGACTTCGCTTTCGATTTCGTACAACAACCGGATATAGCGCAGGGCTTGCTCGGCGAGCATGCTCTTGTTGGTGGCATGTAGTTCGAAGAATTTGCGCCGCGCATGGGCCATGCAGCCGATTTCGGTAACGCCAAGTTCGAAGCTGGCCTTGTAGCCACCAAAATCATCGCAGACCAACTTGCCTTTCCAGCCTTGCAGGAAGTTGCGAGCATGCTCTCCAGCACGGCTGGGGCTGAAGTCATAAACCACCGCTGCCACGTCCGAGAACTGGCTGGTGATGTAGGCCCAAACATAGGAACGGTGAGTTTTCTTTGTTCCCGGCATGAGCATTTGCACGGGTGTTTCATCGGCATGAATAACCTGCTGCCCGAGCACCACGGCGCGCAGCGCATCGACCAGCGGCTGCAACTGAACCCCAGTCATGCCAACCCATTGAGCCAAGGTTGAGCGTGGAATCGCCAGGCCCGCTCGACCGAAGATCGACTCTTGACGGTAAAGCGGCAGGTGGTCGGCAAACTTGGCGATCATCACGTGGGCCAGCAGCCCGGTGGTTGGGATGCCCTTATCGATGACTTGCGCCGGAACGGGTGCCTGGATCAGCGTTTCGCAGTCATTGCAGACCCATTTGCCACGCACATGGCGTTCGACGGTAAACACGCCGGGCGTGTAGTCCAGCTTCTCGCTGACGTCCTCGCCGATGCGCTTGAGGGCGCAGCCGCATGAGCAGTGAGTGTTATCCGGTTCGTGATGGATCAACGTGCGAGGAAACTCAGCCGGCAAGGCAGTGCGCTTGGGCTTCTGCTTTTTCTCGGTCGCCGCTGGCACTGTTTGCAAGGCTTGAAGCTCTGCTTCAATCGCTGCAATATCAGTATCTATCAGGTCATCGAGCAAACTGGCCTGCTCAGAATTCATCTGCTCGCTGCGCTTGGCAAACTTCAAACGCTTGAGCTGCGCGATCTCGAAGGTTAGCTTCTCAATCACCGTCTGATCGCGGTTGATCTTCTTGCCCATGGTTTCGACCTGTGACATCAACTGCGCCGCGAGGGCACGCAGTTGGTCGGGAGTCATTTGGTCGAGATTGGGCGAAGAAGTCATGCGCCGAATTTTGCCAGAGCAGGCGCTTCGCGGCGATAGACCTATAGGCTAGTGGCAGCCGTTAGAGCAGTATGATCGAGCCGCGGGAGCCTGCGCGTTGCCATGGCAGACCCAGCACCAATGCCTGAAGTTGCTCGGTATCCAGTTCCACTTCAGAGCCATGGCGAATGCCAGGCCAGTGAAACTTGCCTTGGTTCAAGCGGCGCGCCGCCAGCCATATTCCGAAGCCGTCATGCACCAGCACTTTCATGCGATTGGCGCGGCGATTGGCGAACAGATAAGCACAGTGCGGCTGCGCCGCACCGAATACCGCAATCACCCTGGCTAACGCCGTATCGGTGCCTGCGCGCATGTCCATAGGCTCGGTGGCGAGCCAGATGGAGTCGATGCGAATCATCGCAAAAGGTCTCGAAGAAAGGTCGCGCAGGCAGCAGCACTTTCAGTGGGCCAGTTCACTGTGACGGTGCCGCGCGAGTGCTGTATTTCAACGCAGATATTCGATGATGATGCGTGGGACTTTGCCCCGGCCAGCGGCACGGGCAACGGAATAAATGCAGGTTGCAGCGCTGTGCTTTTCTGCGCTTGCAGGCGAATCCATTTGTGGACGAGGTTTGCATTGAGGTTATGGCTGAGCGCGACGCTGGCAATCGAAGCGCCGGGCTGGGCACATTCTTGAATGACTTGGGCTTTGAAGGACTTGGAATAGGAACGGCGTGTTGGCTGCATGAAGTACCCGCTTAAAAGGCTAGAACTGGTGTGCACTTAGATTTAAGTGCACACCATGTCTTGGCTTCGCGGAGCTGGGTAGATGACTTGGCCGGACGCATACGCTTGAACAGCTGTTGCTAGAGCCGGAAGCGAGAAAGATTGATCGGCTGCTTAAACAGCTGCTTGCCGAAGACTTCGTTGAATTTGGAGCTGTCGGCAAAAGCTGGACGAAAGCGGAGGTGATCGCTGGACACAAATCCCAGATCTTTATCAAAAGAACAATCGAGGATTTCAAACTGCTTTTGCTTGCAGACAGTGTCGCGTTAGCAACGTACCTATGCCGCCATCAAAATGCTAATAGCGATGAGTCTTTATCACTGCGTAGCTCTGTTTGGAAAACCTACGAAGATGGTTGGCACATGTTGTTTCACCAAGGTACGAGGGTCTCCGACTAGATGTCCGTACCAACGCTATGAATCGCCCCTGGTTTCCTAGACAATCTCCAAGCTCAGGAAATAACGTTTCTCATACTCTACTGGAGACATCTGCATAGCACTGCTATGCCTGCGTTTAGGGTTGTAAAACATTTCGATGTAATCGAAAATATCACTACGGGCGTCTTCGCGCGTTGTGTAGATCTTTCGTCGGATTCGCTCCCGCTTCAAAAGCTGGAAAAAGCTCTCGGCTACGGCATTGTCGTGGCAGTTTCCTCGCCGACTCATGCTGCTGATTACATTGTTGGCCTTCAAGAAGCTTTGCCAGTCTGAGCTACTGAACTGACTGCCTTGGACGCCCTTCTAAGCGTCAAGTGGAGATCGTGCTTTGATTGATGGTCAGGTTTCGACTTTGGATGATGCCGTAAACCTCGCGCGCGATATAACGCTTAAGACAGCGAATCGCCTCAAGCTTTGAATGGCCCTCAGCGATACGCTTGGCAACATAAGTCTGGGTTCGAACGTCTGTCCTCAGGCGTCCGATTGCGATGATGTGCAATGCGCTATTGGCAGCACGATCACCACCTCGATTTAGGCGATGGCGGCTGACCTTTCCTGAAGATGCCTGGACGGGGCTGACGCCACAAAGGGCGGCGAAGCTAGATTCCGAGCGAAAGCGATCACTGTTGTCTCCAGCTGTCAGTAGAAGCTGGGCGGCTGTCTCGTAGCCGATCGCATTGCGTGAAACCAGTTCTGGCGCAAGCTCGTCAACCAAGCCTGCGATCATCACATCCAGATCTGCTATCTCATCGTGCAGCTCCAGATAACGCCTGCCCAGTGTTTTTAGAGCTATGCGGTAAGCAGAAGCCAACTGACGGTAATCAGACAGATCTGGACGCCACGCGGCCAGCATCCGAATCAACTGCATTCGCGTCAGACTGCGTAATTGCTCACGAAGCTCATCTGGTGCGCTGACGATGGTGTTCTGGATAAGTTGCAATGTGACGCGACGAGCCTGGATCGCTGTTTTGCGGCAAACTTTGAGGACGCGCAGCGACTCGACCATCCCGTCTCGCTTCTTGGGTGTGACTGTTCGAATACCTGCGAAGGCCGCATGGGCTGCATTACAGGCATCCAGTGTGTCGTCCTTGCCGCGTTTGCGCCTATCGCTTCTATCGGGGGCTGTCACTTCAAGAACAGATATCTTGGCGTGCTCCAGGTAACGCAGCAGCCCAGCCCCATATGTTCCAGTGCATTCAATGCCCACCCGTGTGAGCTCGCCGAATGAGCGCATCCACGCCAGCATTTGTTTGTAGCCATGCCGTGTCGTCGCAAAGCAAGCGCTGGCTAGAACACGATCAAGGTCGTCTACAACTGCAGCTACATGTAGGTCTTTGTGGGTATCGCAGGGCGTCCGCGCTTGCCTGCGGTGTTGCTATAAAACGGCGCCACTTGCGCCTCCAGTTGGGCCCAGGGCACCAACTGTTCAAGGTCAGCCAGGAAGCGATCTCGGCGAGTCTGCTTTTTCTTGCCGGTATATTCGAGTTCGGAGAAGGTCTTCTGCACGCGCGTAACGCTCACGGAGAGGGAGGCTGGTTGAAGGAACTTAGTGTGCCAAGGGTGGGGACAGTTGGCTATTTTTGCAGCGCCTCCTTAGGGCAATCTACAACGCGTGCTTACAAATTCCTTATTCTTCACATGCCCAACGATATGTTGGGCGGTGGAACGGAAAGAGCCTGCCTTGGGTTTCTAATTCTGCTCCAGCTACTTGGCAATATGCTTTAACTGGTCCTGGGTCAGATCATGCTTTTCAGCGACGAGATGACTCATATAGAACCCGCCACGGGTGCATACCTCAGTAAAAATCTGATGGTGATAGACCGTGCTTTCGCAACTACCAGCTTTAAAAGGAGGAAGCGGTTGCGAATAACCGAAATGATTAGAAAGTATATGACAAACATCACGGTAGATACGAGGCTATGGATTACTAATCCATATGGGCCAGAGCCTATGCCCACCTGTGGCAAACATAGTTTCCAACCAGAAGCCCGTTTGTAGAGCTTGCGCAAGGCTTGAATTAACACCTCACGTTCAGTTTCCAGATCTGAAAAAGGCTCACGTATACCCATAGCGATACTCTTTCCCACAGGTATTCCATATACGTTCGGTTCCGCCTAGACGCACTCACCACCCGCCCAAGCCTGACCGTCCAACGCGAGCTCAATCAGATATATCTGCTCGGGATGAGCACGCACCAAATCGACGTTAACCGTCTTGTATTCCTCAATACAGAAACGACGCATAAGCAAACCTTCGCTGATCACCTGACTTTCAGTCCGTCACTCAGCCCACGTTTCGACCATCTCGGATCCATACTCTTTTTTCCAGGCTTTAAGCGTCTTGTGATTGCCGCCTTTAGTTTCGACTATTTCACCAGTGTCTGGATGCTTGTAACGCTTCAATGTACGTGTCTTACGGTTTCCTTTCTTAGGCTCCGCTGCCATACTAACGAATGGATCGAGGATCGCTATAACGCTTTTAAGACTGAAGTTATATTCTCCTAATAGATCGCGTAGCTTTCGCTCAAATTCGACTTCACGCTTCAAGCCTTCATCGTTTTTCATATTTCAAGCTCGGCCGGTTGAGCTGCTAATTTCTTTTCTAGCGCACGGCATTCGGCAAGACGTGACATGGTATTCCCTAGTGAGTTCATGTAAACATGATTATAGACTTTTTCTCTATAAATTACTACTCGTCCAAATCGATAGGGAGTTTAAATCATGGCGTCGAACAATAGCGTATAAACCGCTCACAGAGGTCGCTACATCGCTATAGGTTAGGTTCATCGCTTCTCAACCAAATTACTCTAGATAACCAAAACCCAGGATCTCGACCTGAATATTGACTTTGATTTATTTTTGAAATAGATGGGTACCCACATCCGTGGCAAGCTGATAATCGAATCTAGATCTAGATAGCTTTTACCCCAAGTGAGGCACCTTAATCTGGTAGTGCAGCCGCCATACTTCAATATCTTTGACCTCCATAGGTCGAGCCATGTAATACCCTTGGACTTCATGACATCCAGTGCGACGTAAGACTTCCAGGGTATCAAGAGTCTCTACACCTTCGGCCACGATCCGGTAACCTAAGTGACGACCTAGGTCAATTAGGGTTTCAACCAGTCGTAGGTCACTTTCATTACGAGTGATATTGGCCACGAGCGAACGATCCACTTTGACCGCGGTGGCGGGTAACTGACGCAGGTAGGTCCAATTACTGTAACCCGTACCAAAGTCGTCGATAGATATATCAATACCGACTGCACGTAGCCGATTCAATTGTTCGCGTACCGAATCTGGGCTGTGGCAAAGGGCGCTTTCGGTAAACTCCAACTCCAGAAAATGCGGGGGCAGGCCGCTCTCGGCCAGCAGGCTAAGAAGAACGTCAGTGAAGTGAGTACTCTCCATGTCCTCGGCCGATACGTTGACAGATATCTTCAAGCTGTGGCCGATTCGATGCCAGCTGGCGGCTTGGCCGACGGCTTTTCGGATGACCCACAGGCTCAAAGATCGGATCATCGATGCCCGTTCAGCTAGAGGTACGAACTCGCTGGGACCTATTGAGCCAAGGGACGGGTGCGTCCAACGAAGCAGAGCCTCGACCGACAAAACTTCACCCGTTTGCATGTCAAAACGGGGCTGATAAGCCAAGCGTAATTGATCATTGCTTTGCAGAGCGTCAGCCAGCGCGCTGAGTAGCATGAACGCACGCTGCTGAGCGCAACCCAAACCAGGCTCGTACCAGATCCAGGGTTTATCTTTGAGACGAGCCTCGTCAGAAGCGCTCACCAGTATCCGCAACCAATCCGATGCGCCTGCTTGGTTGTAGCTCAACTCGATGGCGCCAATACCGATGTCAGCCTGGATAGGAATTCCATCACAAATGACTGGCTGCTTGAAGCGTTGGCTGATGCGGGAAAACAGAACACTGCTTGCTGAGCAGTGTCCGCCTTCGATGAAGAAGCCAAAGCGGGTTTCGCTGAGACAGTAGACCGCCGTACGCGCTGGCAATAGTCCTAATAGCTCGGTAAGCATGACCTGCATGATGTTCTGGGAGTGCTTGTGACCTAAAGCTTTCACGACGTCATTGAACATTTGAGGCGACATCATATCGACAGACACAAGCGACTGCATTGGTTCATCACATTTGGCCACGATGTCCTGCTCGAGCTTTACGTGATTGAACAGCCCAGTTCGCTGATCTAAAAAGGCGGAGGAACGCAGGCCATAGATCCTATGCATCACCAAGGAGGCGAAGCGCCGCAGGGCGTTGATTTCAACCTGGCTCAAGGGAGGGCGGGGTTGGGTGTCGATTATGCAAAGTGTCCCCAAACCAAGACCATCACTGGTGATCAGTGGCATGCCAGCGTAGAAACGGATGTGCGGCGATCCGGTTACCAGAGGATTATCCCGAAAGCGCTCATCCAGACATGCATCGGGGATGACTAGTACATCGTCAGCCAAAATCACGTAGCCACAAAAGGAGACCTCTCGCGGCGTCCCATTTACTGACACTCCGCGGCTTGCCTTAAACCATTGCCGCTGTTCTTCGAGGATGGAAATCAGCGTGATGGGCACTTGAAAATACGTTTTGACCAAATCCAGCACGTCTTCGAGTACCGGATCAGAAATACCTTCGCCTATGCCCAAGTCGGTAACACGACGTAGGCGAGCTGCTTCGTTGATTGGTGTGGGAGCAGGGTGAGTCATAGGTAACTCCATAGCGTAAAAGCCGTGATATCAAAGCGACACCCTAGCTTGTAGGTTATCGTTTAGGCTTGCGATAACTCCATTGCCATTAGTCGGATACCTAGTTTGGATCTAGCTATTGCTCAGCGCCTCTACGCGCTAACCTCCGCCCGAAAATTTACGTTATCAACAGTAATGACAGGTTTTCGGATATGGTGGACGGACAGGTATCAGAACGCGCAAGTGATGACCTGATCGCGGTGAGGGTTCGAGAGATGACCACAGGCATGACAAACGTTCAAAGTAGCGCTATTCAGGTGCGAGAAGGGGAGAGGCGGCTAACAGCGGTCGAATTTCAGCAGCTGATCGTGCTATCACAGCCGAAGACTTCGACGAACTGATGAAATTTTATGCGGATGACGCCAGTCTTGTGGTCAAACCAGGATTGACCATCTCAGGCAAAGAGAGCATCCGCCGAGCTTTTGTCGCCATTGCGGATCATTTCAATAACAGCATCGTTGTCACACAGGGGGAGATCCAAGTTATACAAGGAGGTGATGTAGCTCTCGTTATCATGGAGACCTTGCTACAGGCCACGGATAAGGCCGGGGTGAAAACTGAGATTTCGCGCAGGGCGACCTACGTGTTTCGACAAATCTCGGAAAAGTGGCTATGCGTAGTGGACAATTCCTATGGGACGACGCTACTTGATAGCGTCGTCGGATCGTAGGACATCAAAAAGATAGTGCCTACCTCCTGCAAGTAGGCTCCATCACCCACAAACGAAAGGCGGCAGTTTAGCTATCAGCAAGGTGTGTCTGCCAGACGCTTACAGTTCTTCGAATTGCACGCAACTAATAAGAGCCAAATCGCCGAGCAGGCGCTGCGCTACATCCAGTTGTTGTACGAAATCGAAAGCGAAGTGCACGACCTGGAGCCGGATTTACGGTGCCGAATACGGCAAGAATAAGCCGTGCCGGTGATGGAGAGGCTGCATGCCTGGATGATCGCCCAGCGCGACCTCGTGCCCGAAGGTTCGGCTATCAGCAGGGCACTCGATTACAGCTTGAAACGCTGGGCAGCGCTGTCGCGCTACCTCGATGACGGTGCCGTCCCCATTGACAACAACTGGGCCGAGAACCAGATCCGACCATGGGCGCTTGGACGCAAGAACTGGCTCTTCGCCGGGTCGCTACGCAGCGGAAAACGGGCTGCGGGTGCGCTGCAGCAGGTTGCCGGCAGTCGTTGCCACGTTGCGCAGTTGCCCCGACGCGCCTGCCAGCAAAGCCCTGGCCAGCACAGCATAGTCTGTGCGGACCCGCGGGTCGGCGGCCAGGTCGGTGTTGCGCACCAGTGCGCCAACCCTCAGCCCGCCGTCGGATGTAGTCGCGATAGTGTCCAGCCCCAGGCCGTTGACATCGATCAGATTCACCGGGGTCTCGATCTCCAGCTTCATCAGGTCCAGCAGATTGGTGCCGCCGGCGATGAAGCGAGCGCCCTCGAGTCGTGCAGCCTGCGCAGCAGCGTCCGCGGGGGAAGTGGCACGCAGGTAGTTGAACGGTCTCATGCGGTCTCCTGCGCGACTTCGGTAATCGCCTCGATGATGTTGGAGTAGGCACCGCAACGGCAGATATTGCCGCTCATGCGCTCCTGGATTTCCCGTGCTACTAGCCGTGGAGCTTCAGTGAGGTTGTCACTGACATGGCTGGGAACGCCCGCGCGGATTTCGTCGAGCACGGCCACCGCAGAGCAGATCTGTCCCGGTGTGCAGTAACCACATTGATAACCGTCATGCTTGATGAAAGCGGCCTGCATAGGGTGCAGGTTTTGCGTGCTGCCCAGACCTTCGATAGTGGTGATGTCCGACCCCTGATGCATGACCGCGAGGGTCAGGCAGGCGTTGATCCTCGAGCCATTGGCAATGACCGTACACGCGCCGCATTGACCATGGTCGCAGCCCTTTTTCGTACCGGTGAGGTGCAGATGGTCGCGCAAGGCGTCCAGCAAGGTAGTGCGGGTGTCCAGTTCCAGGGTGTGTGACGTTTGGTTGATGGTCAGGGCTACTTTCGCAGCATTTGGCCGTGCCGCGTTGGCAGCGCTGGCTTTGGCGCTGAGGAAAGGAGGTAGGGCGATTGCCGCAGATGACACCACCCCAATGATAAGAAAGTTGCGCCTGGTTAACGGCGTCATGTCGTTCGTATCCACGGTTACATTTCCTCGGGAAGGCTGTGCGATCTGTGCACCGTCCGAAGCGCTCTTGAACGACTCTCGCTTATGTCGAAGCGGGCGTTCATAGGTGCGGGTAATTGAAGACCTTAACGCCGTGGCTGACTGGCGACTATGCCGAATGGGCGTATAGCCACATGAGCGAGATTCATGAATGGACGCCGCTACTGGTTTCGCGGGGGCCATGGAGAATACTGTCGTTGCAAGCGATACATTTCGAAACAGTCAACGGGTCAATGCACACTTCCGCGTGCATTGACCACGATTTAAAGGATCAACTGAATCCGTTGTAACGGTATTTCTTGAAGTTGAAGATCATGATCAGGTTGATCACGGCAGCGCCCGCAATCGAGCGCAACAAGTCTCCCCATGAAACCGTCACCAGGGCGGCTAAGAGAATCAGGCAATCGATGACCAGCTGCACTTTTCCGGCACTGATCTCGTACTTCTCCTGCAAATACAGCGACACAATGATCACCCCGCCCAAGCTTGCCCCGTGGCGACAGATCAAGACAAGCCCGACCCCGATCAAGGCACCCCCGACCAACGCAGCGAACAGCGGATTGAGGGCGTCGTAGCTGATCATCCCGGGCAGAGCGATGCTCAGTGCCGCCAACGAACACACTGCCGCGCAGGTGCGCAGAATAAAGGCCACGCCCAGACGCTTGTAGCCCAAGTAATAAAACGGCAGGTTGACCAGGAAGAAGCATGTGCCGACCGACCAGCCCGTGAGGTAGTGCCCCAGCAAGCCGAGGCCAGCACCCCCACCGGTTACCAAATGTGCGTCGGCATACAGGCTCATGCCGAAGGCAATCAGCAGCGTTCCTACTAAGATGGACTGTATATCTTCAAGCAAACTGTGGCGCTGACGGGGGAGGGCTTGGTCCGTCATGACGCCGCAGTAGCCCGAGCAACCAAATATTCGGTCAGCAATTTGACGGGGCGGCCTGTAGCTCCTTTCTGCGCGCCGCTTTTCCATGCCGTCCCGACGATGTCCAAATGTGCCCAAGAATACTTGCGAGTGAAGTTTTCCAGGAAGCACGCGGCTGTGATCGCGCCGCCCTCACGGCCGCCGATATTCGCCAGGTCTGCAAAGTTGGATTTCAGCGAATCGTTGTAAGCGCCGTCCAGCGGCATCCGCCATACGGTGTCGCCGGAGGCTTGGGAAGCGGCGATCAGCTCTTCAGCCAGTGCATCTTCACGGGCAAACAGACCACTGTGTACGTTACCCAGCGCCACTACGCAGGCACCGGTCAAGGTGGCTATATCAATCACCGCCGCAGGTTCGAAGCGCTCGGCATAGGTCAGTGCGTCGCACAGAATCAAGCGCCCTTCGGCGTCGGTGTTCAGCACCTCGATCGACTTGCCCGCCATGCTGGTAATGATGTCGCCCGGCTTTAACGCTTCGCCTGATGGCATGTTTTCACAGGTTGGAATGATACCGACGACATTGAGCGGCAGATCCATCTCGATGATCGCCTTGAAGGTACCCAAGACGGCCGCCGCACCGCACATGTCGTACTTCATTTCATCCATTGCCTGCCCAGGCTTGATTGAAATGCCGCCGGAGTCGAAGGTGATGCCCTTACCGACCAACACCAGCGGCGCCTGTCCCTCTGGTCCGGCCTTGCGTTCCATCACGATCAGCTTGGGCGGTTGCACTGAACCCCGGGCGACGGACAGAAAGCTATTCATGCCCAGCGCCTGGATGTCTTCGCGTTCCAATACCTGAACCGTGGTTCTGGCACTTTGCGGTTGTGCCAAACCTTCCGCCACCTTGGCCAGATGGGTGGGTGTGCACTGATTAGGTGGCAGGTTGCCCAAGTCGCGGCACAGGCTGACGCCTTGGCTAATCCCATCGGCGCGGCGCAGGATTTGATCCTCCGAGGCGACCTGTACATCAGCCACGACCAGCACCACTTCTTCCAGGGCGATTGCCCTAGGATCCGGCTCGCTCTTGAAGGCGTCGAAGCGGTAAGCCGCTTCTGCCAAGGCCTGGATGGACTGGCCTACGGCGGTTTCCTGCTCGAACGACTGTGTCAGACACCACAGCAGGCGGGCACTGCGCGTGGTCGTCAGCGCTTTCGCCGCGCCGGCGATCACCTTGCGTTGACGGGCTGCGTCCATCTCGACGGAACCGCCCAACTGCACCAGCAGGACTTGCCGGCTGGCCAGGGCTCTGCCGGTACGCAGCAGCAGGGTATCGCCGGGATTCTCGCCCAGGTCCTTGCTTTCCAGGGCGTCCTCGATCAACCCCGAACACAGACTGTTGATCCATTGTGCAGCGCCCTTGAGGGCAGCCGCATGTACGCCTACCACGATGCAATCGAATGCAGTGGTGCGCAGATACTCTTCGGTAATAGTGCCAAGCAACGACGTTTTCATAGGTTCTCTTAAGCGAAAGTATTCAATGGATAGCGCGGACCGGGAGGCCCGCGTTCAGGCGACTGCAACCCGTGGAGAGCGAGTCGCGATATCAAGTGCGCGCGTGAAGTCCTCAATGAGGTCGTCGACATGCTCCAGGCCTGCGTGCACACGAACCACATAGCCCTGGCCTGCGCTTTGCTCGCACGAACGAAGCGGGGTGCCTACCGGGACGACCAGACTTTCGAATCCGCCCCAGGACAAACCAATGCCAAACAGTTTGAGGTGATCGAACAGGCGTCGTAGCACGTCGGTATCACAACTTTTCAAACGGATACCAAACAAACCGCTCGCGCCGAGGAAGTCGCGCTTCCACAGGTCATGCCCCGGCGTGTTGGGCAAGGCGGGGTGCATCACATCGGCCACCGCGCAATGCTGCGCAAGACTATTCGCCAGGGCGATACCATTGCTCCAGTGCTGTTGGAGCCGAACAGGCATGGTTCGCAGGCCGCGTAAGGCCAAAAACAGGTCGTCGGGGCTGGCGATCTGACCGAAGTCATGAGCGCCGGCCTTTAGCTGGGCCCAGGCGCGCTTGTTTGCTGTAGCGGTACCAAGCAGGGCATCCGAGTGTCCGACGATGTATTTGGTCGCTGCCTGGATCGAGACGTCGACGCCGTATTCGAAAGGCTTGAAGTACAGGGGCGACGCCCAGGTGTTATCCAGCAGGACGAACGCACCCACTTCATGAGCGGCATCGCAGATGGCTGGCAGGTCTGCTACCTCAAAAGTCAGCGAGCCGGGTGACTCGGTGAACACCACCCGAGTGTTGGGTCGCAGCAGTTCTGCAATTTTACTGCCGATTGCCGGTTCGAAGAACTCCACCTCTACGCCCATACGGCTCAGCACATTGGTAGTGAAGGATCGGGTAGGGCCATAAATGTTGTCCGTCATCAATACGTGGTCACCGGTGCTGACGAATGCGAGCAGGGAATGCACGCAGGCAGATAGGCCCGAAGGGAACACGCAGCAGCCGTGGCCGCCTTCGAGTTCGGCAATAGCATCCTCGAACGAGCGGGTGGTAGGGGTACCAAACCGGCCGTAGTTGGAATAAGGGTTGCCATTGACCTTGCTCGCTTCCCAGCTATCGAAGCTTTTCGCAAGTATGGTCGAACCCCGGAATACTGGGGTATTGACCAACCCACCGAACGCATCGGGGGTTCTACCGGCGTGGATGAATCGGGTAGCGGCGTCGTACATCGCAGTCATACCTAAGAGCAAGATAGGCTGCAAATTTTATCGATCGGCTCGGGGAAAGAATTTCGCTATGGTGATCGGAGAGGTTCGCTCTGAGAAAAATTCGTTCGATTTGCCTTCGCTGGTTGGAATTTTTTTTCTGGCGGCTGCCTAGTCCAACTACTCGCGCAGGAAGGTGAGCGGGCACCACTAGGAATAAATCAGAGCAATGCGCTCTCCAGTCCGGGATAGGTTGGCTTGCCCATGGGCTGCTCGAGCGACCAGTTGTTAGCGTTATCTAAAGCCGCACTATTGACCCGTACTGGTTTCGGTGATTTCAGCGTGCGCGCCACGGGGGCCGGAAAACCCAACCAAATGTCGCAAATACCTGCGCAAATCCACTGCTGATGAGGCTGGGCTTACGGCTACCCGAACCCTCTGGGCGCGCGGCACGTGCAGCCCACGGCGTCGTGTAGGATGAACCTGTTTATTAGCTATTGCGACGCTTATAGGTACAGGGGTCGATTGTGATGCGGGAAGCTGTTAGTCATAAGCGATTATGCTGTTAGCATCGACGAGCACCGATCAATACAAATAAAATCTGCGCTGTATTATTACTCATGTTGCGCCAAGCATGCTTATTTCCATGTTGTACAACCACATCATGTTCATGAAGTTGGATCTTTTGGCCGTTTCCAAGTTCAAGAACCAATTCACCTTCCAGAATAATAGCATAGTCGATGCTCTCGGTTCTGTGCATGCCGGGCTCATTCACTTCAAAAGTGGATGCAAACTCAGGCATTTTTTTCAATAGTTCTTCCCCAAAGGCAGCACCGTCAAATGCAGCGTTCGCCATCGTGGACTCAGGGGGGATCGACACAATATTTAAACGGGTTTCTCCAACCGATGGAATACTTCCGACGGTCATCTCGCTCCTTTGTGGTTCCCCGGTGGCGACGATGGC
This sequence comes from Pseudomonas sp. W5-36, assembly GCF_046540455.1. Classification (NCBI taxonomy): domain Bacteria; kingdom Pseudomonadati; phylum Pseudomonadota; class Gammaproteobacteria; order Pseudomonadales; family Pseudomonadaceae; genus Pseudomonas; species Pseudomonas sp. W5-36. The sequence goes on from NZ_JAXCIQ010000032.1 coordinate 19,043, forward strand.
CTGTGCGCTCGTTGACCAGAACAGGGCAGATTCGAAGCCCGGTAGCGCGTCGAGCGTAGTGCCTTGAACCGAAGCAATGTCGGAAACAATCTCCCCGTTACCGTTCTTACCGGTTCCTACAATGATACGGCGAACTTTCATTTGACCTCCAATACGCTCATAAAACTCGGGCTAGGTAAGCTGACTTGTTAGCTAAAAAATTACCGCGCGCCTGCAGATCATTTGCTATGAAAAACTAATGTTTCATCGGGCATTTGATACTAGACAGGCGCGTGTCAATTGCGAGCTTTCGATACTAGCCAACTTCATCAGTCGGTATTTCGGCGGCTCGGCATCCGACGCTAATCTCAGGCCTGACTACAATATTCTCGAACCCGCCATGCGTCCGGTTCTCGGCTGCAACCAGCGCCTCATTGAGTTGCTCTAACTCGTAAATCTTATGCTCGAGTGCTGACAAATCAAGTACTCCGGAATCCACCATGCTAGCCATATCCTGCGCCTGTGAGGTAGTAAACCAGCAGGATCCAATAAATGAGATCTGCTGTACCATCAAATAGATTGGAGTCATTGGCAAAACGTGGTCCATACCTCCGATGAAAACCAGTCGACCACCACGGCGCAACGACATCAATCCATCCATGGTTGGATCAGAGCCCGAATGAGCGGATAGGCAATCGACGACAATGTCTACGCCTTGACCATCAGTAGCAGCACGCACTCGCTCAGGAAGATTCCCTTCTCTCGCGTTCATAATCTCTATACGGCCAGGGGCGAGGGCCCTAACTCGCTCGAGGAGCTCACTGTTGCGTGCCACCGCGATGATCTTCGGAACGCCCATAGCCAGCGCCAACATGACCGTCCCGACCCCTAGCGTTCCCGTTCCCCCATTCACGAGAACGGTCGTGCGTACACCGGCTTTTGCATTGCACAGCGCTGAGTATGACGTCCCTAAGTAACCGAAACGCGCTCCGGCTTCGAAGGAAACCTTGTCTGAAAGTACGACCATGGAATCCGCAGGTGCGATCATGTATTCCGCAAATCCACCCCAAGGATAGCGCGCATAAATGTCATGAGATTTTGGGCCCATCCCGAAGTAGCCGGCCATCGTTTGATTGGCGCAGAGCAGTCCTGTGCCACTGAGGCAATGGTCACAGGTTCCGCAGTACCGTAGAGGGTTTACATACACACGCTGTCCAATTTGCAAACCGCTTGCGTTGGGCCCGACAGCTGCGACCTCACCCACAGGGTCCAAGCCATAGATAGCGGGTAAAGCGGGGAGCGGCAGGTCAGGAAACCATTCAGGGTAATGATAAACAACATTGCGGAGGTTTGGAACCACGCCGCATGCTCGTACCCGAACTAGGACATCAGATCCTGTGGGCTCAGGAATGTCAATTTCGTCAACTTGAAACGGGGTAGCTACTTTATGTAATCGAGCGGCGCGCATATACTTCTCCCTTCTTATTATCGTGTGGTTACAAATATTGTTGTGTTTGATTTCTCACAGCATACTTTTTATATTGGCAGGCTTAGCAATAGTGTCCAAAAACTCGATTGTCAGCTCGGGGTGCGTAACAATGACGTTGTGGGGAGCGTCGATTTCGATGTAGTGCCATCCCGGTTGGCTGCGAGCAAAAGCAGCACTTTCCTCCACACCAGGGAATGCGGGCAACGTGCATCTAAGATAGGTCGCCGGGATACCATTAGCGAGAGGGTTTTTTAACTTCAATGCGGACGTGTCGACGCCTAATGGCTGTGGTGTCAGATGTTTGCGTAGCCATCGGGCTATAACTGGGTCGCTCACCCCAAATGCAGATGGGTCAGGGGGGGGGACACTGGTTCCACCATTGGCTTCAGCTCTGGCTAAACGTCTTTCTCGGTCCTCAGCTGTCATCCCTTCGAGTCGGCTCCGACCATCAAAGGGTAGGCCTCCATCGATAAACACCAGATGTTTTATTCGCTCAGGGATGATATCCGATACGCCGCATATAGACCGCGCGCCAAAGCTATGGCCCACCAAAATGACCTCATTCAATTCTTCCATTTCAATGGTCGATTGAATGTCACGGACAAACGTGGCCATGGTGATATCGGCGCTCATCAGATGACTGCGGTCGCCCAACCCGGTTTGCGTTGGAGTATAGACCTCATGACCCAGACGACGAAGACCATCTGCCACCCCACGCCAGCACCAGCCTCCGTGAAACGCACCATGTACCAGGACGAAACATGCTTGAGCCATAGCAGCCCTCTATCTTTTTTGTTTTTTATCACGCGGGCATCGTCTTTTTGATGAGGATCGACGTTCCGCGGTTGGGATACGCTTTGCCTGGATAGTTATGCACAAAACTAAACTTTACGCAAGCTATAGGTCATAGTCCATCGTAATTCCCAAGTGGCGCTTAGCGCTGATCGGGTTGCCTCTAGAAGATGTGTGCCGATCGGGCGAGAAGTGGCGCGCATTCCTGGGCGCTCCAGCAAAGGTCACGAAACGGGTCAGTCAGCCGCGATCCGATGTACTGCAAGGCCGCGAGGATAGTCATGCTTGCTACCGCACCAGCCACATCACAGGCGGCTTACGCTGGATTCCTGAAACGCTTTTCGTCTGTGGCGAACGAACGACAAGGCGACTGCGGCACTGAAGCTCAATGGCGGCGGACATCTGACTTTGCGGGGTTGCAGCATGATGTTCGGAAGCGATTAAGGCTAATGTGCAAATATTTTTCTTTGTGCATAATAAGTGCTATCCTACCGACAAACTTTCGTTGTCAGTAAAAAATGAACGCAAAATCATCCGTTGACTCAGCGCAAGCACTCCCTCTGGTCGATCAAGCGTGTAATGCACTACGCAGTGCGCTTATCAACTGTGAATTCGAACCCGGCGATCGCCTCCGGGTTGAAGTGCTGCAGCGTAGATTTGGTTTCAGTAGTAGCCCCCTACGAGAGGCGATGAATCGACTCGTGCGGGGGGGATTGATTACGATGGTCGAAAATAGAGGGTTTCGCGTCGCGCCAATCACCGTTGAAGCAGTCAGAGATTTGACGAGGGTCAGGCTCTTAATTGAAATGGAGGCATTGCGTGACTCGATCGCTTACGGCGGTGATGATTGGGAGTCCAATCTAGTTGCCGCGTTTCATAGTTTGTCAATAGTTGAGCAGCGGATGGGACCAGAGCCTGGTCTGGTTGATAACGCCTGGGTCAGCAGGCATCGTGGGTTTCACCTGTGCACTTACTCTGCATGCACCTCTCCGCTACTATTGGAAATGGTTGAAGACCTTTTCGATCAGGCTGAGCGCTTTCGAATTTTCTCCGCAAGGAATCGCAAGACTAACCGCGCAAAAAATTCCGAGCATGAGAATTTATATAAAGCCGTATTGAGTCGAGACTTTAATGAAGCCGCTCAGCTCCTGACTTCTCATATCCGTAGTACTGAAAGATTTTGTTGTGAGGGCATGCTTAATCCGTAACCCTTCGGTATGCCACGTTCGTTGCATCCTCTCGGGGCAGATTTCCATTTAGCAGGGCCTCCTTTCCCGCAGCGTTGCTTGCTCCCACGTTACACTCAGTTGGGCATGAAGCCAGCTAAGCTGTCTTCCGTGACGTTTCATTCGCACCGCGGTGCATAATCTCTATGATGATTGGCACGGGCGACATTAAGTGATCGCGCATCAAAGCTGCCACCCGAACGGAGTCGCGCGCCAGGATGCCCTCAACCAGCGCGGCATGCTCCTTGCGCTTAAGCTCCAGGGCTTCCGCAGAGAACATCGTTTGCGTCAGCCACAGGTGCCGATATCGCTCCGCTTGATCGAATAGGTACTTGCGCGCCTGTAGTAGGTGCCTGGAACCGCAGCCCGCTGCAATGGCACTGTGGAACGCTTTATGCCGCTCATCCCAAATCTCGAGTGCTTTATCCCGACTTGTGACGTCCCCGACTTTTGACAAGGTATGGGAATGGGCCAACACCTGGGCTTCCCAGGTGTCATCTCCCCTTTCGATGGCCAGGCCAACAATCATCGCTTCGAGGTTGGCACGGGCATCATAGATGTCCTGCATTTCCTGCAGCGAGATGGACGCGACTCGATAACCCTTCTGGCTAATGACCACAACGAGGTGTTCGGCAACCAATTGCGAAAGTGCTTCGCGGAGCGGGCCGACCCCCAGCTGATAGCGTTCCTTGAGCCCACCCATGAGCAGTTTTTCGCCTGGCTTGAACACCCCGCGAATGATATCCAGCTTCAGCCGCTCATACCCGCTGAATGCAGAGTCAAGCCTGGGGATTGGGCTTTCCAAAATGCCGCTCCTGAACTCGCTAAAACCCCATCATACCGAATCCTCCATTGAGGTAAAAACCTGCGCCGGAAAAAAATATGTCTACAGTTACGTAAAATGTAGACATTCCTGTGTATTGACGATACCTTCAGGCGCGTTCCAGTTCACTATCTTTCTGCCCAGGAGTCGCCATGAACACCTTTACCCAATGCCATGACCCTGTGATGTCACCACCGTCAGAAACCAAGGGATTCACCGTTTCCTCCTCCTGCCAGTCGCAGCGCCTATTAGAGATAAAATTTACCCAGGAAACCGTCGATGCGTTCTTGGAGGCGGTGGCGCAATGGCCAGTACAGGCTCTTGAGTACAAATCGTTTCTGCGCTTTCGAGTTGGTCAGCTGCTCGACGAGCTATGCGGAGGTACATTGCGCCCGTTTCTCATTGGCACCATCCTTGATCGCACCACGGGCGGGATGCTAATAACCCCTGTAGGGTTGAGCGACGTGACGCAGGCCGATGACATGGTCAAGTTTTCCTCTGCCGTCGCGCACCTAGTCGGCCGCTCCAACTTCGATGCTATGAGCGGCCAGTTCTATGCGCGCTTCGTAGTAGTCAACACGGACAACTCTGACAGCTACCTCCGCCAGCCACATCGGGTGATGGAGCTGCACAATGACGGCACCTTCATGCGCGAGCGTACCGATTACGTGATGATGATGAAGATCGACGAGCAGAATATGGACGGTGGTAACTCTCTGTTGCTGCACCTGGACGACTGGGAAGATCTGCAGCATTTCTACGGCCATCCATTGGCCCGCCGTGAAATGCGCTTCACCGCACCGCCGAGCAAGAACGTGCGTGAAGACGTTTTCCATGCGGTGTTTGACAGTGACGCCGAAGGCCGTCCAACCATGCGCTACATCGACCAATTCGTGCAGCCCAAGGATTTTGAGGAGGGTATCTGGCTCAACGCCCTGAGCGAGTCCCTGGAAAACAGCCCTCAGAAGTTATCGGTACCAGTGCCGATCGGCAGCTTCCTGTTGATCAACAACATGTTCTGGCTGCATGGCCGTGATCGCTTCACCGCTCATAAAGGCTTGCGCCGCGAGCTGATGCGTCAGCGCGGCTACCTCAGCTATCAAAAAAACCTGTACCAGGGTGGTCAGTAAGACTTGCATAGCGCTGAAGAGAGCAAGGCCACTACCCATGGTCCTGCTCGTTTTTACACAAAACCTGATCCAGGTAGGTGCAATCTAATGGCTGTGTACGACTTCATCATCATCGGTGGCGGCATTGTGGGCATGTCCACCGCCATGCAACTAATTCAAGATTACCCGGATGCAAAAATTCTCCTTCTGGAGAAAGAGGCCGGTCTGGCCATGCACCAGACCGGCCATAACAGCGGCGTTATCCACGCCGGCGTCTACTACACACCGGGCAGCCTGAAGGCGCGTTTCTGCCTTGAAGGCAATAAAGCCACCAAGGCTTTCTGCGACAAGCACGGCATCCCTTATGACGAATGCGGCAAATTGTTGGTGGCCACTAATGCACTTGAAATGGAGCGCATGCGCGCGTTATGGGAGCGCACCGCCGCAAACGGCATCAAGCGCGAGTGGCTGACGGGCACGGAACTGCGCGAGCGCGAGCGGAACATCGTCGGCCTAGGCGGTATCTTCGTGCCTTCCAGCGGCATCGTGGATTATGCGCTGGTGACCGCGGCCATGGGTCGGGAATTCGAAACCGCCGGTGGTGAGATCCGCTACAAGAGCGAAGTGCTCGCGATCGATGAGCATTCAGATGAAGTGGTGCTACGTGCCGGGGATCAAGAACTTCATGCCCGCTTCCTCATCACCTGCTCGGGCCTAATGGCCGACCGCGTGGTGCGCATGCTTGGGATCAAGCCTAAATTTGACATATGCCCATTCCGTGGCGAGTATTATCTGCTACCAAAGCAGCACAACCAGATTGTTAATCACCTGATCTACCCGATCCCGGACCCGGCAATGCCGTTCCTCGGCGTGCACTTGACCCGAATGATTGATGGTACGGTCACCGTCGGCCCCAACGCGGTCCTGGCGATGAAGCGCGAAGGCTATCGCAAGATAGATTTTTCGCTGACCGACATGTTTGACATGCTGGCCAGCCCAGGCATCCTCAAGGTGTTAAAAAGCAATATGCGGCCCGGCCTTATAGAGCTGAAAAACTCGTTGTTCAAGGGTGGCTACCTTCAGCAGGTCCAAAAGTATTGTCCTAGTATCGTCAAGGACGACCTGACAGCCTACCCGGCCGGCGTTCGCGCACAGGCGGTATCACCGGATGGGAGGCTGATCGACGATTTCTTGTTCGTTAAAACTACCCGCAGCTTCAACGTCTGTAATGCGCCCTCGCCAGCAGCTACCTCGGCTATCCCGATAGGTGCATATATTGTCAATCAGGTGCGGGAGCAGCTCGCGACATCCGGCGCCAGCTTCGGAAAGCCGCTTATACACCGCTTGGCCAATACCGATGTCTACACGACTCACGAGTAACGATAGAAACTGGATCAAGCCAACTATCCGCGGCTGCTTCAACAGCAGCGCGGATAAGGCAACAGCGTGATCTATGCAGAAATTAATGCTGCGAGAACCCGAGGCGGTCGACTACGTGCACGGCCGGCCTTGTGAAAATGCGCAAATGGCGCGTGTGAGTACACCATCTAGGCCCTATAGCCACCACCGCCAAGCTGGCATTGCTTACTCGCAATGGCCAGCTTTATCTCGGTTGCCGAGGAAGATGACCTAGAAGGGTAGGGTAAATTCAAACCAGAAACGGTTCCCCTGAGACCGGTTCTCTACGCCAAATTCCTTTTGATATTTAACAAGCACGCCGCCATAGCCGCCCGCAAGATCATAGGATATCTGCGGACCAATCCCGAATGCCTGTCCGCGGTTTCCATCTACTATCAGTGTGTCCCTTGCGGTATCGTCCGTAAATTGCCTTGTTGCAAAGCCTTGGAGTGCAACTTTGACTTTTGGATGTTTTTCAAACGGTTTATACGCGATTGCAGCATCTATTGTCGCATTGTTTCCTGACTTGTAGTGTGTAGCGCGATTTTCCGTATTGAACTCGGTGAAGAATGTCATGGAAAGCTCTGAGCGCGGTGTAGGAAGCCAGGTGAAGTTAAAGCTTGGCGCAAACGTCCAATAATTTAAGCCGTTGTTTGCCAAGTCCTTTTTGTTATATTTTCCTATTGGAACGTAGATATCTACCCCTCCAAATGCAAAAAAATCTCCAGTGGGACTGACGTAATATAGATGAGCGGGAGCAATCACCGGATCACCAAATCCGGTACTCGTTTCCTGTCGTCCAAACGCTCGAAGACTGACCTTGGTTATAGGGGCTATGATGCCTGAGGATACATGAAAGGGGCCTATTCCCTCACTCCATGTGTGCACGATGCGCGGGGCCCATGCATAGACCTCGGCCTTGAAATCTGGAATGGCCGACCGCCCCTTCCCATCATTGAAACGATTACTCTCATAGTATTGTACATAGTGATAGTGGCTGGTCTCCCCAGGAGGGGGCATGGCGCCATTCATAATGGTGCCAACACCCACCGGGTAGTGTACCTGTCCGCTTTCTGAGCCCTTTCCCTCTGCCGAGCAGATCATCGCCACGAGGAGGAGGCACGTGCGTGCCTTGGTGATTTTTTTTTGCATCAATGTCTTTCCCGTTGGTTTTTATTTTTGTAAGGGTCGCCGCACTCGTGGGCTGCAGAGCGTCTGCTCGCGCTGTAGAGAGGCTGCCGTTGGGTGAAAGCCCAGGGCGAGTATGATGATTGCATAAAAAAAATTTTTGTGCATAATAATTCTCGTGGGCGTAAAACCGGTGCCGCTGTGACACCACGTCGTTGGCGGGTCAGTACAGTGGGTATGTCGCGCAGAGCTTTGCGAAAAGTCCGTAAAACAACACGAGAATTGCGAGGTGGTTATGACCAATCTGACGCATAAGGACGAGAATTTGACGAGGTTGCATCACTTTGGCTGCGTCGTACGCGACCAGGCGAAAACACGTTATTTAATGGAGGAGGTTCTAGGTTTTCCACTTGTCGCGACGTGGATTGAGAAATCACGCTTAAGAGAGTTGGATGAAGAGCACGTATTTTGCCACACCTTCTACGCGCTAGGCGACGGCAGCGCACTTGCATTTTTTCAGTTTGCTGATCCAACCATGTTTGAGAAATGCCAGGCGCCAATTCCGCCAATCGTGAGCAGGTTTGAGCACCTGGCGCTAAAGGTCAGCACTGCCAAACAAGATGTAATAAAGCAAAATCTTACAGCAGCGAGCATCCCATTTCGCGAAATTGATCACGGCTACTGTAGATCTCTCTACATAAATACAGCGGATGGGCTGGAATTGGAGTTTGCTGTCGATCCAGAAGATCTCGACCAGATCCTGGGGTTTCAGCGAGCCCATGCGAGTTCAGACTTGGATAGATGGATAGCTGGTGACGTAACCCCAAACAATACCCTTAGGCACCGCGAATAAAAATATTAAAAGGAGGTCGTAATGCGATTGGCTAGTTATAGTGTGGCTGGGGAATCCAGTTGGGGCGCTCTAGTATCGGGCGGCATTTATGATCTGAAGTCGCACATGCCCGAGTATGATACGCTGCGAGACGCCATCGAATGGCAGGCGTTTGAAGCGATCAATAAGCTAATCGAGGGTGACCCTGCGCCTCACTACTCGATCTCTGATGTTGCATTCGATCCAGTCATTCCGAATGCTCGACAAATTCTTTGCATCGGTTTGAACTATGAAGAACATCGACTGGAGACGCGTCGGGAAAAACAAGGTTATCCAACTGTGTTTGCACGCTATGCAGCTAGTCAAGTAGGTCATGGAGCGCCTATTTTGCTTCCGCCCGAATCTACGATGTTGGACTATGAAGGTGAGCTCGCCATTGTAATTGGAAAAACATGCAGGCGAGTTCCGGAGGAAGATGCATTTTCAGTCATTGCCGGCTACGCATGTTATAATGATGCTAGTATCCGCGATTTTCAGAAGCACACTTCGCAGTTTCATCCCGGTAAAAACTTTCCGTCTACTGGCGCCTTCGGGCCGTGGCTTGTTACTAAAGATGAAATTCCGGATGTTGAGCAGTTGACTATTGAAACACGACTGAACGGACAGCTTGTGCAGTCCGGTACGTTGGGAAACCTAATCTACACATTGCCGCAGTTGGTTGCTTATTGCTCCACATTTACGGAGTTGCGTGCAGGCGATGTTATTGTAACGGGCACTCCCGGCGGCGTGGGAATGGCTCGGCAGCCCCAGGTGTGGATGAAAGCAGGTGACGACATTGTCGTTGACATCAAGGGTGTTGGGCTGTTGTCCAACACTGTTTTGCGTGAGTCCGTTGATGAAGTCATTGACGGCGCCTTGGTGACTAAAGATCAAATCCGCTCAGTCTGATTTTCTGATTAATGCATTAAAAACAAGGTGTTTGCCATGGAGCTCGGAATTCGTAATAAAGTGGCATTGGTTTGTGCATCGACACAAGGGCTGGGGTATGCTTGTGCTGAGGCGTTGTCTCTAGAGGGCGTCGAGGTTTTCATTAATGGGCGTGATCTGCAAAGGCTGCAGGCGGCGGTAGAAAGACTGCGCGCCAGCACAGGTGGAAAGGTTAGCGGTATTGCTGCCGACGTGACAACAACGGAGGGCAGGCGCGTTCTCCTAGATAGTTGCCCGCATCCGGATATCCTAGTCAATAATAACGCGGGTCCGGCTCCTGGAGCATTTCTTGACTTCGATGAAGAGCGTTGGATGGCGGTATTAGAGGCCAATATGGTTGCGCCGCTACAACTCTCCAGGGCTGTTATTCCCTCGATGCAGCAACGTAAGTTTGGCAGGATCATAAACATCACGTCGGCGATGGTTACCACCCCCAGGCCGCATATGACGTTGTCTGCTGGCGCTCGTGCAGGCCTCACTGCCGCCATGAAAGGCTTGTCAATTGAACTGGCGCGCTACAATGTCACGATCAATAATATGCTTCCCGAGCGGTTCGATACCGCTAGACAAGAGCAGATGGCCCGTGTCGCAATGTCTCGCGATAATATTGATTATGACGAGGCGCGACGTCGTCAGGTTGAAAGTATATCCGCCCGCCGGCTAGGCGAGCCAAGGGAGTTTGGTGCGATGTGTGCCTTCCTGTGCAGTAACTTGGCAGGATATGTCTCTGGGCAGAATATACATCTTGACGGTGGCTCTTATCCAGCGTTGATTTAAATGACAGAATCGCGACCACTTTTTCTCGGAGCGAGTGAAAAGTGGTCAACTATAAATGAGCGGAGGCATGCCATGCCGAGGTTAACTCTTACGTTTGATAATGGGCCGACGCCGGGGATCACTCAGCATGTTCTTGACGTATTGCATGAATTCCAGGTCAAGGCAACTTTTTTCCTGGTTGGCAAGAGCCTGCTGTCTCCCGGCGGCCTAGAGCTAGCTTCGAGGGCCAAAGCGGAAGGGCATTGGATTGGGAACCATACTTTATCCCACGGTACCCCACTTGGTCTTCAGACTGAGCAGGGGCGTGCGAGGAAAGAAATAGAGGATATGGATGATCTGCTGGATGGCCTTTTGCATGAAAAGCGGTTTTTCAGGCCGAATGGCCGTGGGAAGCTAGGAACTCATCTATTAAATAAAGAGGCAATCGACTACATTGTCGACTCTTGCGCTACTGTGGTTCTTTGGACAAGTGTCCCGCTGGATAGAAAGGTAGATGTAGATACCGCTGATGCGTGGTTGAGTCAGGCAAAGAACGATATACTCGAAAATGACTGGACACTTATGGTCCTCCATGATCGTCCCAGTGGTCATGAAGGTCCCCAACCTATGGACTTTCTACCAAGTCTTTTACGTTGGGCAAGCGACAACAAAATCGAAATCGTTCAGGCTTTTCCGCCTTCCTGCATACCAATTTGTAATGGCAAAATCATGACGCCTCTCACGCATATTTCGAATTGAGTTTCCGCTTTTTCGATCGGCCGATTGACCGTCAGTTCGACGTGATGCCCGTGGTCGTACCTACTCTAAAAAACCGGATACCTGTATCCAAGTCTCCTGACGGAATCGCAGAGTTTGGTCAAGTGCGACGTCGCTATTTGCAAAAAAATTCTCGTTGACCGATGGCATGTCGCCTTCGAGATTAGCTTGGAGTCCTTATTTGGAGTTGATTGTCAGACGTCCTGTCCACGCAACAGCCGTTCGGCTTTCATAAGTAAGGGCTCCAAGCTGCTCTCGCCTATTTGTCCTGAGAGATAATCTCATGCCTCTTAGCGCATACGATTACTTCCAAAGCCGGTTGAGGTGCTTTGCGAGATTAATAACATTTTGCATCTTGAAAATCCAGAGTCGCCCATTAGTTTTCAATAGCGTCGTCATTCGAACCTCTTACCTTCTTACAATCTGAAGCATTCATGAAGGCCCAAGCAAGCCCGATACCACCTTCCCAGGTTTTCAACGTCAGCTGGAAGCCGGTGAGGATCGAATATTCACCTTAGTAACCTTGCTCGCGGATCGGCCGAAGAGTTCGCAGGTGCGCGTGCTGTGCGGGCCAGACAGGTCACTTCTGCGATTTCGATGCGGCAGCCAAGCTTGAGTTGCTGCCTGGTCAACCTGCCCTGTTGCTCAATCGCAGCTCTTACTCTGCAAGCGGTGAAGTCCTGCATCACGTCATCATGTGCGTGCGCCCGGATACTCATCCGCAAATCGTCAATTTCTATCGCCAGGACGAGATGCAGCGGCGCTTTTGAATGGTACTACGTGCCGCTTCTATCTTAGCGCTGGCCTGGGTCACCGGGCGTCAAAATTGTAGTGGCTCAACTGGCGCATCGACTTGCGTACCTTGAATCGCCCGATCTGCATCCCGTCCTCTTTCATCATCAGCATGAAGCTCCTGCTGCCCGCAGCGCTTCGAGCGCTCAGGCGGGCAATGATCAGGTCGGGGTGGGTGCGCAGCAGCCTTTCGATGTCCAGCTGAACGCTTTGCGGGAAGGCCAGGGTTCGGCTTAGGTTCACTGCGCCGCGCTTCCCACTTTGCAATAACCAATGGCGCTAATGCATTGCCCAAGACATTCAACGCTGTGGTTGGCATATCCATCAAGCGGTAAACGCCCGCAATAAAGGCTATCCCTTCCAGTGGCAAGCCGGCACTCGCCAGGGTCGCGGATAGGATCACAAACATGAACCCCGGGACACCAGCCGCGCCTTTTGAGGTGAGTACCATGGTCACCACGAGTAATGCTTGTGCCGACAAACTCAAGTCGATGCCGTAAAGCTGAGCTACGAACAAGGTACCGATGCCAAGGAAGAGAGAAGCGCCGTCAAGGCGAATGAGTAACCAATCGGCAGAAGCCGGCTCGTACGTTGTTCTCTCGGTTGGCGGCCCGTGACGCTGCTCAGGCTCTTGGATGCGCTTGGATATAGCCGACTGGGTTGTGCTGATATGGTCGGCAGCTTCGTCGAAGCTTCCGAGCCGAGCAACCCAATAAAGAGCCTCGATTTGCTTGATGGTTATCATGAGTTAATACCTAAAGAGACTTAAGGAGGCGCTGCAAAAATAGCCAACTGTCCCCACCTTTGGCACACTAAGTTCCTTCAACCAGCCTCCCTCTCCGTGAGCGTTACGCGCGTGCAGAAGACTTTCTCCGAACTCGAATATACCGGCAAGAAAAAGCAGACTCGCCGAGATCGCTTCCTGGCTGACCTTGAACAGTTGGTGCCCTAGGCCCAACTGGAGGCGCAAGTGGCGCCGTTTTATAGCAACACCGCAGGCAAGCGCGGACGCCCTGCGATAGGGGTGTCGCGCATGTTGCGCATGTACGTCGTGCAGCAGTG
>NZ_JAXCIQ010000033.1:0-22780 GCF_046540455.1 Pseudomonas sp. W5-36
TGCTTCCTCGAACAGGCCTTATACATAGATGCAACCGGGTAGCAGTGTTCGAAAAGCAGGTTGAATGTGGGGGCGAGTCCATACATAGGACCGGCTTTAGCCGGGAAAGCGGTGTCTCTGCCGGTGCAGATTCAGCGGATGCACTGGCCTCTTCCCGGCTGAAGCCGGTCCCACAAGACCCCGCAGTGCCTGAGACATTCACCCACCCAACAAAAAATTCCCCGGCCGGCTGCCCTCGCCCGCTTCCAAAACCGGCACTTGCGCGTCGTCCTTCAGGCTCACGCCGGACAATTGCCGGCGCCAGGCTTCGCGCATCAGGTACAGCAACTTGTGCGCCGCCATCGCGTAACTCATCCCTTCAAGGCGCACATTGGAAATGCAGTTGCGCGCAGCGTCGTTCAGACCCACGCGCGGTGCGTAGGTGAAGTACAGACCGAGGCTGTCCGGTGAGCTGAGGCCTGGCCGTTCGCCGATCAGGATCACCACCATGCGCGCCTTGAGCAGTGCGCCGATCTCATCGGCAACGGCGACCCGGCCCTGTTCCACCAGCACCACCGGCGCCAGGCTCCAGCCTTCAGCTGCCGCCATTTCATCGACGCGCTCCAGCATCGCCGGGCTGTGACGCTGCACCGCCAGCGCAGACAAGCCGTCTGCGACCACCAGCGCCAAATCAAATCCTTCAGGATGCGCAGCCGCGTAATCCTTCAGTTGCGCAGCCGACGCCTCGGACAAGCGCCGCCCCAGATCAGGCCGTTGCAGATACATATGGCGGTCGGTGGCCGAGCTTTGCACGGTCAGCGTTTCCCGGGACCGACCCGCCAATTGCTCAGCCAGCGCGCCGTGATCGAACGCCAGATGCACGGCATCGCGGGCCTGGGCGTGGGCGAACTGGAAATCCAGCTGCGCCGCTGTGGGCAGGCTGGTACCGGCATGCCCGAGGGCAATCCGCGCCGAGGTCAGCGAGCGCAACTGCTGCCAGGCATCGGCGTGTGCGGGTGATTTCTTGTCATCGCTCATGGCTCAGGCCCTTATCTCCACTGCTGATCAAGCGACTAATTCAATTGCGCCAGCGCCTTGCGGAACAGCGGCGGTACGCCCTGCCCCAGCCGCACGCCGCCGTCATCCTGGCGCAGAATGTCCATGCGCGTCAGCCATTCTTCGAACTCCGGCGCCGGGCGCAGACCGAGGGTCTTGCGTGCATACAAGGCGTCGTGAAACGAGGTGGTCTGGTAATTGAGCATCACGTCGTCGGACCCCGGAATGCCCATGATGAAGTTGATCCCCGCGACGCCGAGCAAGGTCAGCAGCACGTCCATGTCGTCCTGATCGGCTTCGGCATGGTTGGTGTAGCAGATGTCGCAGCCCATGGGCACGCCGAGCAGCTTGCCGCAAAAGTGGTCTTCCAGCCCCGCGCGAATGATCTGCTTGCCGTTGTAGAGGTATTCCGGGCCGATGAAGCCGACCACGGTGTTGACCAGAAACGGGTTGAAATGCCGCGCAACCGCGTAGGCCCGGGCCTCGCAGGTTTGTTGATCGACGCCGTGGTGAGCGTTGGCCGACAAGGCGCTGCCCTGCCCGGTTTCGAAGTACATCAGGTTGTCGCCCAGAGGCCCGCGCTTCAGGCTCAGCCCAGCTTCGTAGCCCTCGCGAAGGATTTCCAGGCTGATGCCGAAACCGCTGTTGGCCGCTTCGGTGCCGGCGATGGACTGAAACACCAGGTCCAGCGGCACACCTTTTTCGATAGCGGCGACCGAGGACGTGACGTGGGTCAGCACGCAGGACTGGGTGGGAATCTCGTAATGACGAATGACGCCGTCGAGCATTTTCAGCAGTTCGCTGATGGCGCTGACGCTGTCGGTGGCTGGGTTGATGCCGATCATGGCATCGCCGTTGCCGTACAGCAGACCGTCGAGCACGCTGGCGGCGATGCCGGCCGGGTCATCGGTGGGGTGATTGGGTTGCAGCCGGGTGGACATACGCCCGCGCAGGCCGACGGTGTTGCGAAAGCGGGTGACGACACGAATCTTCTGTGACACCAGCACCAGATCCTGCACGCGCATGATCTTCGACACCGCTGCTGCCATCTCCGGGGTCAACCCCGGCGCCAGGGCCTTGAGGCTGGCTTCGGTGGCGTCGTCCCCCAGCAGCCAGTCGCGAAAGCCGCCGACCGTGAGGTGGCTGACCGGGGCGAAAGCCGCGCGGTCATGGCTGTCGACGATCAAGCGGGTGACTTCATCCTCTTCGTAGGGAATCAGCGCTTCGGTGAGGAACCGCTTGAGCGGCACGTCGGCCAGGGCCATTTGCGCCGCCGCGCGTTCGGCATCACTGCTGGCGGCCACTTCGGCCAGGAAGTCGCCGGAGCGCGCCGGGCTGGCCTTGGCCATGAGTTCCCGCAGGCTGTCGAAGCGCCAGACCATGCCACCGATGCTGTGGGAAAAGCTCATGCACACCTCTTCATTCGAACCGCGTGATTAACCAGTGACCGCGACCGACGCACTGCGCCCGCGGACCATTTTGCAGAACAGCGCGCCCACGGCCATCAGGCAGATGAATATGGCGCAGATCAGCAGGTTGAACCAGACCATGGCGACGAGGCACACCACCGCCAGTACCAGCGCGATGCCCGGCACGATCGGATAGCCCGGCGCGCGGAAGCTGCGCTCGAGGTTCGGTTCGCTGCGGCGCAGCTTGAACAGGCTGAGCATGCTGATGATGTACATCACGATAGCGCCAAACACCGACATGGTGATCATCGCCGCGGTCAGTGTCATGCCCTGCAGGTTGATCACACCGTCACTGAGGATTGCGATGATGCCGATCACGCCGCCCGCGAGGATGGCGCGGTGTGGGGTCTGGAAGCGCGACAGTTTTGCCAGGCTCGGCGGCAAAAAGCCCGCCCGTGCCAGGGCGAAGAACTGCCGCGAGTAACCGAGGATGATGCCGTGGAAACTCGCCACCAGACCGAACAGGCCGATCCACACCAGCATGTGCATCCAGTTGGAGTTACCGCCGACTACCGCTTTCATCGCCTGTGGCAGCGGGTCATTGATGTTGGCCAGCGTACGCCAGTCGCCGACGCCGCCGGCGAAGATCATCACGCCGATCGCCAGCACCACCAGGGTCAGAATACCCGCCACGTAGGCACGCGGGATGGTGCGTTTGGGGTCTTTGGCTTCTTCGGCCGCCATGGCCGCGCCTTCGATGGCGAGGAAGAACCAGATGGCAAACGGGATCGCCGCGAACATGCCGCTGATGGCCGGCAGGCTGAAGGTGTCGGAGCCGGCCCAGCCGCCCAGGACAAAATTGCTGAAGCTGAAGCCCGGCGCGACAACGCCCATGAACACCAGCAGTTCGGCCACCGCCAGAATGGTGACCACCAGTTCGAAGGTCGCGGCGATGCTCACGCCCAGGATGTTCAGGGTCATGAATACGAAGTACGCGCCGATGGCCGCCACCCTTGGGTCAAGGGACGGGTACTGCACGTTGAGGTAGGCGCCAATGGCCATGGCGATGGCCGGCGGGGCGAAGACGAATTCGATCAGCGTCGCCATGCCCGCGATCATCCCGCCGGTGACGCCGAAGGCACGCAGGCTGTAGGCAAACGGGCCGCCCGCGTTGGGAATCGCAGTGGTCAGCTCGGTGAAACTGAAGATGAAACAGGTGTACATCACCGCGACCATCAGCGTGGTCACCAGAAAGCCCAGCGTCCCGGCAGTGCCCCAGCCGTAGCTCCAGCCGAAGTATTCGCCGGAAATCACCAGGCCAACGGCCAGCCCCCACAAATGCAGGGTTCCCAAGGTGGGTTTGAGTTGTGAAGCAGTCATGAGCGTGTACCCCGGTAGCCAGGCGACGGTATTTGTCTGACGTCGAGCATAGTCACAGCTGACGGGCGAAGGCTTGACCGTACGGCGCGCGGTTTGTCGTCTGCGGTCAAGTTTTGGGGGTATCTGCCGGGGGTGCGCCACGCTGGCGCGCGAAAATGGCCCGGTGCTTTATTGGGGGTCACGATTGCAGGTCAGTGTAAGGCTGCATTTCCGGGTCGGCGTGGCACCGTACTTCCCAAAACCCTGGTTGCCGGATGAGTCGCCGGGTAGCACCGCGCCTCTTGTGGGAGCGCGCTTGCTCGCGAAGCCGTCCGCCCAGCCGAGATGCGATCAAGCCTCCACAGCTGAATGGCAGGCCGGCGCGTGGGTGTCGGAAGGCGTGCTGAAGCCATGAAGGTATGACATTTGCTTGCACACTTTGCCTACACACCGTCAGAGCCTTCACCCCCATGCTCCAGACCCTCGTCCCCGCCGCCGCATCGAACACGCCCGCCGCCAGCAATCGCGGCGTGCTGTCCGCTGCTGCCAACGGGCTCGATGGTTTTATCGTGCAGCACGGCGGTGATCTGGACCGGGTGTTCGGCCGCTCCGGCATCGACCCCGAGCAACTGCTGCACCCGACCCTGAGCCTGCCACTGACCAACTACTGCAAAGTGCTGGAAGAAGCCGCCAACCAGACCGGCTGCGACAATTTCGGCCTGCGTTACGGCCAGCAATTCCGTCCACAGGCGCTGGGTCTGCTGGGCTACATCGGCCTGTGCTCGGCGACGCTGGAAGACGCGCTGATCAACTTTTCCGCCGCCTTCCCCTTCCATCAACACAGCACCCTGATCGAACTGGTCGATCAAGGCGAGTGCTACCGTTTCGACTATCAGGTGCGCCATGGCGCGATCGCCGAACGCCGCCAGGACGCCGAACTGACCATGGGCATGGCGCTGAACCTGGTGCGCCACGTGCTCGGCCCGGACTGGGCACCTCGGCAGGTCGCCTTCGAACACGCCAAACCCCAAGGCTGGCACGAACACCGCGACGTCTTCCGCGCGGACGTGTGTTTCGGGCAGAGCTGCAATTCACTGCTGATTCCCAAGGGCGATGTCGTGGGCAAGGCCATGCCCGGCAGCGACCCGGTCTTGCTGATGCTGATCAAGGACGCGATCCGTCAACTGGGCGATACCGGCAGTGGCACAAGCAACGGCCACGAGGCCACGCTCCTCGACCGCGCCCGCCAGACCCTCCTAGCCACCCTGCACTTGGGCGAGCCGGCGCTGGACGAGATCGCCCTCACCCTCGGCCTGTCCGAATGGACCCTGCAGCGCAAACTGCGCGAACACGGCATCAGCTTCACGCAACTGGTCGACCAGATCCGTCAGGAGCTGGCACTGAACCACCTGAAACAGCAGAACCTCAGCATCACCCAACTCGCCTCGCTGCTCGGCTACTCGGAAACCAGCGCGTTCTCTCGGGCGTTCAAACGATGGTTTGGGGTGAGTCCGAAGCAGTGGCGGGGGGGTGATTGCCGGGTTTGAAACGCCGACGGCCAGCTTTCCTTGTTTTTCCAGACAGCACCGGTCATGTGGGAGTGACCGGGGTGGCGCTCCACCTTGCTCATGAAAGGGCCCAAACATTCAGCCACTTTCTCTGGTGACTGACAGGAAGCCTTCGCGAGCAAGCTCGGCTCCCACAGGTAAATCAGTTCCAGCGGGCAGCGCGGCGTCTGGATCAGAAGCGCGCTCTACTTACGCCCCAAATCCTGCAACCAGTCATTCATGTTCCCCGGCAGCAGGAGTTCGTGCCGGGCGCGGGAGCTGGCGGTGTAGAGCAGTGAACACACGCTGGCCAGTGAATGCGTCGAGCCTTCACGCGGTGGGCGCATGAGGTCGCGGGAGAGCAACACAGAGTCGAATTCCTGATTCTTCACGTCTTCGACTTTCGCCAGTTTGAGAATGGCGGCCGGGTCGTTGCAGAACCTTTGGGTGGTGTCGATGAAGTCCTGCAGCCGGTTGCCCTGGCCGAGCCACTCGTGCATCGCCTTGAATTCATGGCTGCCGCCCATGGCCGAGGCCAGCGGGTCCCAGTAGGCGAAGCGGAAGATCAGCCGGTGTTGCGGGCGCAGGTCTTCTCGGTAGAGCAGGTCCAGGCCTTTGACGAACAGCGTCAGATTTTCAAGGGTGCGCGGCGGCATTTGAAAGCGCGCGCCGGCTTCGGTCAGGCGCTTGAACCAGGCAAACAAGCCCCATTCGTTGGCGACCAGAATCGTCGTGGGTTTTTCCGGAATCGGCATGACGCCGTGGCCAATGACTCGCGTCGGGTGCGGTGCGCGGCCCACGAAGCCTTCCTTGATGTCGCTGGGGTGCAACTGAATCATCGGGTTGAGCACGTCGGCCATTTGCTTGCCAGCGCGGATCGACTGGGTCATGAAACGCTGGCGAATGAAGCCGCCGTGGCGCGGGGTCTTGCCGCTGAGCTGCTGGAATTCGTCGCCCAACGTAATGACCGCCTGGGGACTGCGATCAAGGATCTGCACCATCGGCGCCGTCAGTTCGTGGCTTTCGTCGATGATGATGTGGCTGTAGTTCTCAGGGATCACTTCACTGGTCAGCGCCAGGAACTTGATCCGGTGGCTGTTGCGGATTGGCAGACGAATGTGCGGCGCCGACGGCCTGACCGTTTCGCGCCAGAGCAGGCGGCTGTATTCCAGCAGCAGGGCGATGTCCGCCTGACTCGCTGCGTGCCCCAGCGACGGCAAGTGCCGCGCTTCGATATTCGCCAGCGGCGAGAGGCTGAAACTGTGCACGGTGGCGCGACAGACCCGGGCCACGTCACGGGGCTGCAGCTTGCCCACGGCTTGCAGGTTCAGCCACTGCGCCACTTGCCGGTCATCGACCAGTGAACTGGCGCCGGTCCGCTGAATGTCGGTGTTGCGCCAGCCGCGCGCGGTCAAGTCGCGGTTGAGCAGCAGGTTGGCCATGTGGCCAAACGTGCACGCGTTGATCCGCGCGTCGGGATTGGCCTGACGCACCCGCGCCTGAAGCGCGCTCACCTGGCCCGGAAAGGTCGCCATGAGCAGGGTCTTTTCCGGGACCAGGACCTCGAAGAACTTCGCCAGCAGATACGTCTTGCCCACCCCGGCGTAGGCCTGCAGATGGAACGACTCTTCGTTGCAGACCTTGAACTCGTCGAAGATCCGGCTCTGCTGATCGCTCAGGCGCAGGACATCGCCGGACGGCATCACGACCTCGCGGGTCAGGGGTTCGAGTTTGGCGCGATGGCGCAGGCCAAAGCCGAAGTCCCACTGCCCTTCCCCGTCGAGGTAATCCTGCTGCTCAATGTCCGCGTCTTCGAGCAGACTGACGCCGGCGACTTCAAGCACCGAGAGCCCTGCGGCCAGATGGTCGGCGGTGAACCTGCCGCGCACCAGATCGGCAAAACGACCGCCCGCTTCTTCAACGGAAGCGGCCGCGCGCAGGACATCATCGAGCATGCGTTCGAGCTGTTCGACGGCGGTGTTTTGCGCGACCAGGGCCTTCAGATTGAGCAGCAGCATCAGCGCGGCGAGTTGCGGCCGGCCCGCCTGACTCAGGAAATCGTCCAGCGATTCGCCAGCGGCCAGGCCCTTGCACACCTCTTCGGTCAGGGGCAAAAACAACGACGGCGGGGGCGCGAAGGCAGCGGGTGATCTCATTGCGGGCGTCAGGTCCTGGGCGGCGCGTGGGCGCGGGCAGTCAAAAAGGAGCACAGCTTACTCCTGCCGCCCGATCACCGCCCACTTGCGTGTTGCCGCTACCGGCCAGCCTCAGTTGTCCTGCGGGCAGTTCTGGGCAACGGTTTCGTAGTTCAGGGTCTGCTGCTGACCTTGGGAATCGAGGTAGCGCAGGCGGGCATTGACCACGCCGCACACCGGCGTCGAATCGACTTCGGTGGACAGGGCCTTGGCGATGTCCAGGTGATCGCCGTACATATAAGTGTGCGCTTGAGCAACGGGTTGGGCTTGTGCGGTGAGAGCGCTGAGGCTCAGGGCGGCAAACAGGGTGGCGATGCTGAGGTTCTTCCAATTCATGATGTGCTCCGGTATGCAATGGGGTCATTCGGTTAGGGGTTCGAGGCGGTGTGCGTCTGTCGTCTCGATGGGTCCCATTGAACGCCCCGCAGGTATCCCGCTTGTGTCGCGAACGGCTGGAAAATCATCCTCACGTGTCAGAGCCCGCTGCAGATACACAGCGATACATTCGCGCCGAAAACCCGCCTTTTGCATGCGCATGTATGCCCGGCAGCGCCAGATACAGTGGAATACAAACGCCCGCAGGCAAGTCACGCGCGACTGGTTAAGATGCGCCACACATCAATGAACGCGGGAGCAGCGGCAATGGAGCACGTCGATCACATTCTGATTGTCGATGACGATCGCGAGATTCGGGAGCTGGTCGGCAACTACCTGAAGAAGAACGGCCTGCGCACCACGGTGGTGGCGGACGGCAGGCAGATGCGCGCGTTTCTGGAGTCGACGCCCGTCGACCTGATCGTGCTCGACATCATGATGCCCGGTGACGACGGTCTGCAGCTGTGCCGCGAGCTGCGCACCGGCAAGCACAAAACCACACCCGTGCTGATGCTCACCGCCCGCAGCGACGAAACCGACCGCATCATCGGCCTGGAAATGGGCGCCGACGACTACCTGGTGAAACCCTTCGCCGCCCGGGAACTGCTGGCGCGGATCAACGCCGTGCTGCGCCGCACCCGCATGCTGCCGCCGAACCTGATCGTCACCGAAGCCGGTCGTTTGCTGGCCTTCGGCAAATGGCAGCTGGACACCACCGCCCGCCACTTGCTCGACGCCCAGGGCACAGTGGTCACCCTCAGCGGCGCGGAATACCGCCTGCTGCGCACCTTCCTCGATCACCCTCAGCGTGTGTTGAGTCGCGATCAACTGCTGAACCTGACCCAGGGCCGCGACGCCGATCTGTTCGACCGCTCCATCGACTTGCTGGTCAGCCGTTTGCGTCAGCGCCTGGCCGACGACGCCCGCGACCCGGCCTACATCAAGACCGTGCGCAACGAGGGTTACGTCTTTACCTACGCCGTGGAAATTCTCGGGGATAGCCCATGAAGCTGAGCTTTGGATGGCCGCGCACCCTGGCGTCACGGCTTTCGCTGATTTTCCTGATCAGCCTGGTGCTGGCCCACGGGCTGTCGTTTGGCCTGCAATTCTATGAGCGCTACCAAAGCGCAATGACGCTGATGCTGGGCAATCTGGAGCGGGACCTGAGCACCGCCGTGGCCGTTCTGGAACGCTTGCCAGCCGACGAGCGTCAGGCCTGGTTGCCACGGTTCGAGAGCCCCAATTGTCGCTACATCCTGGGTGCCGGAGAGACCGGCGCGCCGATGAATATGAGCACAGCGCCGATGTCCGTGCATTCCATTCAGCGCAGCCTCGGCCGTGATTACGCGCTGACGTTCACGGACATTCCCGACACCCGACTGCACTATCAAGCGCACCTGACGCTGAAAGACGGCAGCCCGCTGACAATTGACATGCACCCGCGCATCACGCCGCTGTCACCCTGGCTGCCGTTGCTGTTGATCGGCCAACTGGTGCTGCTGTTTGCCTGCACCTGGCTGGCCGTGCGCACGGCCATTCGCCCGCTGACGCGCCTGTCCCACGCCGTCGACAACCTCGACCCGAACGGCGAAGGCATTCGCCTGGATGAAACCGGCCCGACCGAAGTGGCCTTCGCCGCCGTGGCGTTCAACACCATGCAGCAACGGATTTCGACCTACGTGAAGGAGCGCATGCAACTGCTGGCGGCAATCTCCCACGACCTGCAAACGCCGATCACCCGCATGAAGCTGCGCGCCGAGTTCATGGACGATGGCATCGAGAAGGACAAGCTGTGGAGCGACCTGAGCGAGATGCAGCACCTGGTGCAGGAAGGCGTGGCGTATGCGCGCAGCATGGACACATCCACCGAGACGGCGCGGCGCGTGGACATGGATTCATTCCTCGACAGCCTGGTGTTTGACTACCAGGACGTCGGCCGCGACGTGCAGTTGCACGGCAAAACCGGCGCCGTCATCGACACCCGCCCCCACGCCCTGCGCCGGGTGCTGGTCAACCTGACTGACAACGCGTTGAAGTTTGGCGGGGCGGCGGAGATTCAGGTCATTGCCCACGCCGACCAGAGCCTGTCGCTGCACGTGCTCGACCGCGGGCCGGGCATCGCCGAAGGGGAATTATCGGAAGTGCTGAAACCGTTTTACCGCGTGGAAAGCTCACGCAACCGCGACACCGGCGGTACCGGCCTGGGCCTGGCGATTGCGCAGCAATTGACGATCGCGTTAGGCGGCACGTTGAGCCTGACCAACCGCGAAGGGGGTGGGTTGTGCGCGCAATTGAAACTGCCCGCGCGGATAGCGACGGGGGCGGTGAAGATCACGGATATTTAGAGGGTGGTGACGATGACCATCCCTGGTGGGACCGGCTTCAGCCGGGAAGAAGCTGGTGTGGGCCCTGAACATTCTGCAGTGTGACGGCTGACGCATTCCCGGCTAAAGCCGGTCCCACAACAAGCACCGCGTGCAGTCAGCCCAACCAGCTTCGGCCAGGATTGGACGCAGAGCGCCCGGGGCGGCGTTGCCACGCGGAGCATGGGAATTACGGGAATCAAGGATGCGCATTATGCCCGACTAACTATTTGTCGAAAGATACAACCGTGATTTTTCCATTCTCAGGGTTCACGGAATAACTCACTCCATTCCAGTTGCCCGCAATAAGATCGTGGTTCTGGCCTATGTTGATATTCACATACGGCTTGTCTTCTTGAGTTCCATGGGGGCTTTCTTCTATCTGCCAGAGAACTTCGCCCTCATGGCTAATCCCATAAACATTTCTGTTGAAAATGACACCGGCTGGAGGTTCGACGCGAACGATGATTAGATCATGATAAGCAAGTGCCTCTTCTACGGGATGCGGAAGATTGAATGTTCGGTTGCCGATGGTAAGTTTTCCGTGGACTATCTCAAATGCAATGTTATTCATTGGCCAAGCCTTATGGTGTTTTTAAACGCGGAGGTGGGCAGTCGTTGAAGCAGCTCGTACTGCGTGGCGTTACCCATCCCACCAAAAACTGGATTCACCACTCCGGTCCTGATCCGGGTTCCGGCTGGAACAGATACTTCTGACATGAAGGTGGGGAGCTCAGGAAGCGCGAATTTAGACTTTATTTCCGCTGCTGTAAGCCCTTTTATGGCCTCTGATTTCATCATCCACGAGCGCGCCATATTCGTCTCTCCATGTACCCTTACATAGACGTCATCAACAGTGGATGTAAATTCTGTCACTCGGGTGCCAGGTCTATAAGGTGGCGACCAACCTTCAGGATACGTCGAGTTCACTTCAGCTGCGGAGCGAAACTCAATATCTGTTCTTTTCGCATACTTGCCAGGCGCAATGTTCTTTGATGGCTCGATATCCGGCTCTGCCACTTTCGCTGAAGGATTCGTCTCATCGACACGCAACTCGGGATTGGAAAGCATCTTTTGCTGATTTCGCTCAAGCCAAGCCGCCAGCTCTCTGTTAGGCATTCCGGCCCGCAAGCTTGCACTTCGTGTGGCGACGGTTTCCATGGTGTTGAGCACACCACCCACTATCCGCCCGCGATTGAGGTAACTGACGATAGCCGTGAAGAGAAGCAACACCAGTTGTTCCTGACCACTTGCGAGCTGCCGCGCTGCACGACCAAGGCGTTCGTCTATCATGGCTGCGGAACCACCTGTAGGATCTAACCCCGCTGGCGTTAAACCATCCTCGGCGCACCACGCCATAGTTACGCCTTCGTACAAGGCGATTACGCAAGGCATGAGTCCTCGGCAAAAGTATTCACTTATGGCTGCCAAGCCAAGAGCCATCAGGATTAGGTTGCCCACCTGCAAGCCAATGCTCCCACCAATCATGGCTCCGGGCGCCGCACCTGCACCAAACGCCACAGACCCTGCAATGCCGCCTGCAAGGGTCCCGACCGCGACGCTCCCACCCACAATCATTACGACTTCTCGAATTAACTGCATTAAGACCGGAAGAATCTTTTCAATTTCGATCGATGCCCACTTTCGCGTCAGGTCAGCATGAACAATTGGGTAGGACATGGCCACTGCGAGCCGTAAAGAGTCAATGTGGCTGCCGCCCGCGTAGCCGTAAGCCGTCGTAGCGGCACTGCCGATACGACGAGTGAATCCGTCCCAGCTATCGTTTGCGCTTTGCAAACCATGATCGATGCTCTGATTTATCTCGTTGAATCTATGATCGAGGTTTCGCTCCACGTCATCCCAACTTGGAACGTTTTTTAGAAGATCCATTTATTACCTCAGTCCTTTGCAAAGAGTGGTAGTTGCCTCCAATGCGGGTTTGAATTTACCGAAAGCCTACGCCTAAACTAGAAAACCATTTAGCCGGAGACGTCGAATGCCTCAAGCCGCACCGATACCATAGTCATCACCCCGGGTGCATGCGGCAATTGCTCCATGCAGAGATCCTAGCCCTGCATAATGCTCCGCAGTTTAACAAGCTTTTCGAGAGATTCGAGTTTTGTGCCAAAACCGGCGCCGTCATCGACACCCGCCCCCACGCCCTGCGCCGGGTGCTGGTCAACCTGACTGACAACGCGTTGAAGTTCGGTGGGGCGGCAGAGATTCAGGTCATTGCCCACGCCGACCAGAGCCTGTCGCTGCACGTGCTCGACCGCGGGCCGGGCATCGCCGAAGGGGAATTATCGGAAGTGCTGAAACCGTTTTACCGCGTGGAAAGCTCACGCAACCGCGACACCGGCGGTACCGGCCTGGGCCTGGCGATTGCGCAACAATTGACGATCGCGTTAGGCGGCACGTTGAGCCTGACCAACCGCGAAGGGGGTGGGTTGTGCGCGCAATTGAAACTTCCCGCGCGGATAGCGACGGGGGCGGTGAAGATCACGGATATTTAGAGGGTGGTGACGATGAGCATCCCTGGTGGGACCGGCTTCAGCCGGGAAGAAGCTGGTGTGAGCGCTGACCATTCTGCAGTGTGACGCCCGGCGCATTCCCGGCTAAAGCCGGTCCCACTGAAAGCACCGCGTGCAGTCAGCCCAACCAGCTTCGACCGGGATTGGACGCAGAGCGTCCGGGGCGGCGTTACCACGCGGAGCGTGGGAACGATCGGATATCAGCGTCTGAATAGGGCCTCTTCCCGGCTAAAGCCGGTCCCACAACAAGCACCGCGTGCAGTCAGCCCAACCAGCTTCGGCCAGGATTGGACGCAGAGCGCCCGGGGCGGCGTTGCCACGCGGAGCGTGGGAACGATCGGATTGTGGGTCCATCCGGCGAATGCGCCGTGATCGATGACCTGTTCCCGGCTAAAGCCGGTCCTACAAAAATTGCGGTTGGCGCCGGCACCATTGGCACACCGCGCCCGCGTAGGACCGGCTTTAGCCGGGAAGGCGTCGGCCGCTGCACCGCAAAACTCGCAGCCTCACACGTCGATGTCCAGCAGCGCCGCCCCCAGCGCCTTGCCGTGGGCATCAAGGGCCAGGGATCGTGTGACGCCGCCCTTCAAAATGCCCGGCAGCACAAAGTTCAGGGCATGCACCTTCGGCAGTTCATACCGACGCACCCGCAAAGCATCGTCCCCCAGCAGCTCGGCGAAATGCGCAGCCACCCGCTCGACCGTCAGCGCCTGCAGCAACCGCGGATAGTCGTCCGCGTTGAACGCGATGACCGAAATATTCGAGGTATCGCCCTTGTCGCCGGTCCGGGAATGGGCCAGTTCGCGCAATTTCACACTACTCACGATGCGTCCTCCAGATGAACCTGCGCCTTGACGGCATCCCGCGGCAAGAGCAGCGACGCCACTGCCACTACTTGCCGCACGCCCTTGGTCGCGCCGCCGCCGCCATACGGCCCGTTGGTGTAGAGGGTTTCCACTTCATTGCCGATGCGCACGGCCTCGGCTTTGTCTGCACAGCGAGCGGCGACCCGCAGGCGCACTTCCCATGGCTCGGCCGCTGCCCGCGAACCCAGCGCCGCACCGTGCAACGCGTCCACGCCGATCAGTTCGGCGCGCACGTCCTCAAAGACCACGCCGGTCAGCTGCAAACGCTCCAGCACCACGTCCCGCCCCAGTTGCGCACGGGCCAGCGCGCCGGGGCCGCCGTAGGAAATCTGCCCTTCGCCGATCCAGCCATCGAGATAGCCCACCGACACCTTCAGCGTCTCGGGTCGCGCACGGCCGTCGGCGCCTTCAGCCCGCACTTCGTTGGTGGCAACTGGATGGAACGACACACCGGAAAAATCCGCCGTCACGTCCGGGGTCAGGTACGCCGCCGGGTCGTGGACTTCATACATCATCTGCTCGGTGCAGGTGGCGGTGTCGATGCGCCCGCCGGAGCCCGCGACCTTGCTGATCACCGCCCTGCCCTCGGCGTCGACTTCCGCCAGGGGAAACCCGAGGCGCGCCAGATTCGGCACCTCTTTCACACCTGGATCAGCGAAGTAGCCGCCGGTGATCTGCCCGGCGCACTCCAGCAGATGGCCGATCAAGGTGCCGCGTCCCAGCCGCGTCCAGTCGTCTGCTGCCCAGCCGAACTCAAAGAGCTGCGGCGCGAGAAACAATGAAGGGTCCGCCACACGACCCGTAATCACCACATCGGCATCGGCCCTCAGCGCCTCGACAATTCCCTCGGCGCCCAGGTACGCATTCGCCGAGATCAACCGATCACCCAATGAAGCAATCGTCGCGCCGTTATCCAGTACCTGTTCAGGGCTCGCATTGAGCACAGCGAGCACGTCATCCCCCGTCACCGCCGCGACCTTCAGCCCGTGCAGCCCCAACTCGACCGCGATGCGCCGCACTTCCCGCGCGGCCGCCAGCGGATTGGCCGCGCCCATGTTGCTGATCAGCCGCAGTCGACGCTGCCCCGCCTCTCGCGCCGAGCCCAGCCCAAGCCCCACGACCGGCAGCACGCGGCGCATGCGCTCGCTCAGCAGCGGGTCAAAACCGGCCTCGGGATCGCTGAGCCGCGCCTGTTGCGCCAGGGCAATGGTGCGCTCGGCCAGGCACTCGAAAACCAGATAATCCAGTTCGCCCTTCTCGGCCAGCTCGACCGCAGGCTCGATACGGTCACCGGAATAACCGGCCCCGGAGCCGATACGTAATGTCTTCATTTAAAACACTCCCAGCAGCAGTGCGGTCAGGGTCATCAGCACCGATGCGGCAAACAGAAACGGAATGGTGAAGCGCTGGTGGTCAGCCAGCTCGACCTTGCACAGGCCGACCAGCAGGAAGGTCGCCGGTGTCAGCGGGCTGACCGGGAAGCCGGTGGTGTGCACGCCCAGCAGCGACGCCTGGGCCACTTGCAGCGGATCGACGCCGAGGGAGCGGCCGACTTCGGCGATCACCGGCATCACGCCAAAATAGAAGGAATCGGGATCGAACAGCAGGCTCAGCGGCATGGACAGGAAGCCCACCACCATCGGAATCAACTTGCCATGGCCGGCCGGAATCTGCGCCACCGCCACTTCGGCCATGGCCTTGAGCATGCCGGTGCCCTGCATGATCCCGGTGAACACACCCGCCGCCAGAAGAATGCTGGCCATGGTCAGGGCCGTTTTTGCGTGGGCATCGATGCGCGCGCGCTGGGCGTCGACGTTGGGGTAGTTGATGCACAGCGCCAGCACCGTGCCGACCATGAACATCACCACCGGATCGACCCAGCCGGAAATCATCACTGCCATCACCACGATGGTCAGCAGCAGGTTGAGCCAGAACAGACGCGGCCGGCGCAGCACCGCTTCCTGCTCGGTCAGCACCCGCTGCGGCACCACATCGATGTGCTCGGCGGTGGTTTGAAAACGGCCCAGCCCCAGGCGCTTTTCCTCACGACGCCCGAGCATCCAGGCGCAGAAGAAGACAAACGCCAGGCCGACGATCTGCACCGGAATCAGCGGCTGGAACAGCTCGGACACCGGCACGTGCAGTGCCGCCGACGAGCGCAGCACTGGGCCGGTCCACGGCAGGAAATTCACCCCCGCCGCCATCGCCGCGACGCAGGCCAGAATCCGCCGGTCGATGCCCAGCCGCGTGTACAGCGGCAGCATCGCCGGGATCGTCACCAAGAAGGTCACCGCGCCGGAACCGTCGAGGTGCACCAGCAGCGCCAGCAGTGCGGTGCCAACGACAATCCGCGTAGGACGCGTGCCCACCGTGCGCAGGATGCGGTCGATGATCGGGTCGAGCATGCCGGCGTCGGTCATCACCCCGAAGAACAGAATGGCGAAGACGAACATGCCCACCACCGGGGCGACGTTCTTGATGCCGGTGATGATGAAGCCGCTGGTTTGCAGACCGAATCCGCCGATCAGCGCGGC
The DNA here is from genome assembly GCF_046540455.1 of Pseudomonas sp. W5-36. Lineage (NCBI taxonomy): Bacteria > Pseudomonadati > Pseudomonadota > Gammaproteobacteria > Pseudomonadales > Pseudomonadaceae > Pseudomonas > Pseudomonas sp. W5-36. The sequence continues at coordinate 16,215 of NZ_JAXCIQ010000033.1, forward strand.
GATGATGGGCAAGGCGATCAGGGCGACCAAGGGCGAGAGGCGCTTGCTCATGACGGCGGCGAGCAGGCAGAGGATGGTAATGACACCGAGGGTGGCGAGCATGGTGTGATCCTTCGTCGTCCCTGACCGGCGTGCGGCGGGACGAGCTGTTGTTGTTTTCATCGAGTATCGAAACGGGGGTAAGCTTTGTAAATTGAAATGTTCGGCGCCCTGCGTTCGGAAAAACCGAATCAACTGCCGTGACGAAACCGTGGAAAACAACGCCATGAAGAACTCGATCCAGCACATCCGCGCCTTTCTCACGGTCGCCCACACCGGCAGCTTTGCCAAAGCGGCGCTGGAGCTGAACCTGTCGCCGTCCGCGCTGACCGTGCAGATCCAGCAGCTGGAAGAATGGCTCGGCGTCGCCTTGCTGGAGCGCAGCCCGCGCCAGGTCAGCCTGACCGCTGCCGGCCAGAACAATCGCGGGCCCATGGAGAAACTGCTGCTGGACCTGGACAACATCGTCGGTGGCTCGCGGGATCTGGCGGCACTGCGCCGGGGCGTGGTGACCATCGCTGCCCTGCCCTCGATGTGTTCCGGCACGCTGCCGCCGCTGCTGAAGGCCTTCCGCGAGCAGTTTCCCGGTGTCGAGGTGCGCCTGCGTGACGTGGTGGCGCAACGGATCGATGCGCTGGTGCGCGAGGGCGAAGTGGATTTCGGGCTGGGGGTGCGGGCCCGCATGGGTCACGGCCTGGCGTTCGACGTGGTGATGGTGGACCGGCTGAGCCTGTTCGTGCCCGCAGATCATCCGCTGGCACGGGAGCGCTCGGTCACCCTGCAGGCGCTTGCTGGGCAGCCGATCATCCTCACCGGCCGCGACAGCAGCGTGCGCGAGCGGGTGGAACAGTTATTTGCCGAAGAAGGGCTTGTGCTGACGCCTGGGCTGGAAGCGAACTACATGTCGACGGTCATGGCGCTGGTGCGGCAGGGCCTGGGGATGACGCTGCTGCCGGAATCCGCCGACGAAGGCCGCGGCGATTTGGTGCAGGTCCGCATTGAGCATCCTGGGGTGTGTCGGGAGATAGGACTGATTACCCGAGCGGGCGTGAGCCTGAGCCCCGCCGCGCAGCGATTCGTCGAAACAATGAAAGCCGCCCTGTGAACGCCACCACCTCTTGCAGCCTGCCGCTCGCCCACCACCTGAACCCCACCTGAACACCTGCACAACAAGCAGGGTTTTGCAAAAAAACCAGTACACCCATTCAATAATGAGTATCATTATGTTACACAATGGCTGAATGCGAATGGCTACATGACGCATTCACGTCGCACACCCTATCAGATCTGCACCGGTGATAAATGCTCGTTCCTTTTTTGATCATGCTGCGCGAAGGGATTGAAGCCGCGCTTATCGTTGGCATCATTGCCAGTTACCTGAGACAGACCGGCCGTGGCGAGTGGATGCCCGCGGTGTGGATCGGCGTGTTTCTGGCCGTCGCCCTGGCGCTGTTCGTCGGCGGTGGCCTGGAAATGGTCAGTGCTGAATTCCCGCAAAAGCAGCAGGAACTGTTCGAAGGCATTGTCGGCCTCGTCGCCGTGGTGATACTCAGTTCGATGGTCGTGTGGATGCGCAAAGTCGCCCGCTCGGTCAAACATGACCTGCACCAGTCCCTGGACGCCGCGTTGGCCGGGTCGAGAAACCAGACCTACGCGCTGATCGGCATGGTGTTCTTCGCCGTCGCCCGCGAAAGCCTCGAAACCGTGTTCTTCCTGCTCGCCGTGTTCCAGCAGAGCGAAGGCATGTCCGGCCCGCTGGGTGCGCTGTTCGGCCTGATCATCGCGGTGTGCATCGGCGTCGGCATCTACAAAGGCAGCATGCGCCTGAACCTGAGCAAGTTCTTCCGCTACACCGGCCTGTTCATCCTCGTCGTCGCGGCGGGCATTCTCGCCAACTCCGTGCGCTCGCTGCACGAAGCCGGTGTCTGGAACCACTTCCAGGACGTGGTCTTCGACATCAGCGCGATCCTGCCGATGGACGGCCCGACCGGTTCGGTGCTGGCCGGCATGTTCGGTTATCAGGATGCGCCGACCGTCAGCGTGCTGGTGGCGTACCTGGCGTACCTGTTCTTTGCGCTGTTCCTGTTCTTCAAGCCTCAGGCGCGGGTGGTGAGTCTGCCTACCCGCCCGGCCCATGAACACGGCCACACTTCTTCAGTTACGAATTCAGTTACGAACAAATAAGGGCACTCATGAACTCCACTGCCAACGGCCTTCCTCCGAAGAAAGCCAAGCCCCCACGCGCCCTGCAGTTCGCCGTTGCAGGCTCGGTGATTCTGATGATCGCCGCCGGCGCCATGTTCTACTTCGCCTCCCAGGCCGCGCAGAAAAAGCGCATCGCCAACAGCGGCAATGAAACCGTCGTGACCATCAACGCGAAGAGCTGCGAGCCGAACTCGATCACCGTGCCGGCCGGCAAGAACGCCTTCCGCATCGTCAACGCCTCGGATCGCGCCGTGGAGTGGGAAATCCTCGACGGCGTGTTCGTGGTGGAAGAGCGGGAAAACATCGTTCCGGGCCTGAGCCAGATCATCAACGCCAACCTGCAGCCAGGCGACTACGCGATTACCTGCGGCCTGCTGAGCAACCCGCGGGGCACCCTGCACGTGACGCCAACCGCTGAGTCGGACGCCGCCGCCAAAGCGCGGCCGTCGATGGTCGCCTTCATCGGCCCGCTGTCCGAATACCGCGTCTACTTGAGCACCCAGAGCAGCGCGCTGATCCGCGCAACGAACGATCTGCAGCAAGCCATCGACAGCGGCGATCTGGCCCAGGCGCAGAAAGCCTACGCGCCGGCCCGTGCCGCCTATCAGCGCATCGCCCCTGCAGCCCAGCGCCTGTCCGAGCTGGACAACGCGATCAACGCGCGCGCCGACTACTACGAGAAACGCGAACAGGATCCAGGCTTCGGCGGCTTCCACCGCCTCGAATTCGGCCTGTTCTCGCAGAAATCCGTCGATGGCCTGACGCCGGTCGTGCAGAAGCTGCAAGCCGACATCGCCAGCCTGAAACAGCAACTGTTGGCCCAGAGCATCGCCCCGGAGCAACTGGCGAGCATGGTCGTGCGCAACATGCGCAGCATCGCCGAGGTCCGCAACAACGGCGAAGAAGAACGCTACAGCCACCTCGACGTGAACGGCTTTGCCGCCAACCTGGAAGGCACGCGCAAGGTCATCGACCTGCTGCGTCCGCTGCTGACCAAGACGTCCGGCGACGTGCTGAAAAAGATCGACACCGCGAGCACCGCACTGGATGACCAGCTGCTGATGCTCAAGACCGCCGACGGCTTCAAACCGTACGACCAGGTCAGCACCGAACAACGAAAACAAATAGCAGACAAGGCCAAGGCACTGGCCGACGCACTCGATGGAATCGATCCGGCCCTCGGCCTCTCAGGCCTGTGAGCGTGCCCGGGCGGGCGCCCCACGCGCCCGCCTGGCCTTGAAACCAGAGCGAAGACAGCATTCACATGAAAGACTCCGATTCAAAAAACGCGCCGATCTCTACTGACCGTCGCCGCGTCCTTCTGGGCCTTGGCGCTGCAGGCGCAGCGGTGGCCGGTGCCAGCCTGACCGGTAACGCGTTCGCCGCCACCGCGCCGGCGCAGGTCACCGAAGCACCGAAAAGCGAAAAGACCCAGGACCACAACGCGTTCCACGGTCAGCATCAAAGCGGCATCGTCAACCCGCGCCCTGCGGCAGGGATGTTGGTTTCCTTCGACGTCCTAGCGCAGGACCGCGAAGACCTTGAGCGCATGTTCCGCACCTTGAATGAGCGGATCACGTTTCTCATGACCGGCGGGGCCGTGCCCCAGGTCGACCCGAAACTGCCACCGCTCGATTCCGGCATCCTCGGCCCGGTGGTCACGCCTGACAACCTGACCATCACCGTGTCAGTGGGTGACTCGCTGTTCGACGACCGCTTTGGTCTCGAACCCGTCAAGCCCAAGCGTTTGCAGCGCATGGTCGGTTTCCCCAACGACGCGCTGGAAGCCGAGTGCTGCCACGGCGACTTGAGCATTCAGTTCTGCTCGAACGCCCCGGACAGCAACATTCACGCCCTGCGCGACATCGTGAAAAACCTGCCGGACCTGCTGCTGGTGCGCTGGAAACAGGAAGGCACCGTACCCGCCCAGGCCCCGCTGAAACCGGGCCAGGCCCCGGAAAGCGCGCGCAACTTCCTGGGTTTCCGCGACGGCTCCGCCAACCCGGATTCGAACAACCAGAAGACCATGAACGAACTGGTCTGGGTGCAACCGGGCAGCGACGAACCGGCCTGGGCCGCCAATGGCAGCTATCAGGCGGTGCGCATCATCCGCAACTTCGTCGAGCGCTGGGACCGTACCCCGCTGCAGGAACAGGAAGCCATCTTCGGCCGGGTCAAAACCACCGGCGCGCCAATGGACGGCAAGACCGAAGCCGACGTCCCGAATTACCACAATGACCCGGCAGGCAAGATCACCAAGCTGGATTCACACATCCGCCTGGCGAACCCGCGCACGGCGGAGACCCAGCGCAATCTGATCCTGCGTCGCCCGTTCAACTACTCGAACGGCGTGAACAAGAACGGTCAGCTCGACATGGGCCTGCTGTTCATCTGCTATCAGGCGGATCTGGAGAAAGGCTTTATTACCGTGCAGACACGCCTCAACGGCGAGCCGCTGGAGGAGTACCTCAAGCCGATCGGCGGCGGTTATTTCTTCACCCTGCCGGGCGTGGTCGACAACAACGATTTCATTGGCCGGTCGCTGCTGGCCGCCTCTGCCCAGACAACAAAAACTGCCTGACACCCTTTACCTCACAGGAAGAGCTCTATGAAAAAGTCGCCTCTCGCGTTGTTGCTTACCTTTGGCGTATTGCAGACATCGATGTCCGCGTTCGCTGCCACCGCGCCGCTGGACCTGGTCACGCCGGTTTCGGACTACAAAATCTACGTGACGGAAAACGTCGACACCCTGGCTGCCGACACCCAGAAGTTCACCGACGCGATCAAGAAAGGCGACCTGGCAACGGCGAAGAAGCTGTTCCCGACCACGCGTCTGTCGTACGAGTCGATCGAGCCGATCGCCGAGCTGTTCAGCGACCTGGACGCGTCGATCGACTCCCGTGAGGACGATCACGAAAACGGCGTGAAGGCCGACGATTTCACCGGTTTCCACCGTCTGGAATATGCGTTGTTCTCGCAGAATTCCACCAAGGATCAGGGCGTGTTCGCGGACAAGCTGCTGGCTGACGTGAAAGAGCTGCAGTCGCGCATCGCGGACATGACGTTCCCGCCGGAGAAGGTGGTAGGCGGTGCGGCTGCGCTGATGGAAGAAGTGGCGGCGACGAAGCTGTCGGGCGAGGAAGATCGTTACAGCCACACTGATCTGTATGATTTCCAGGGCAACGTTGACGGGTCGAAGAAGATCGTCGATCTGTTCAAGCCGCAGCTGGAGCAGTCGGACAAGTCGTTCGTGGCGAAGGTCGAGAAGAACTTTGCGACGGTGGACAAGATTCTGGCGAAGTACAAGACCAAGGACGGTGGCTACGAGACGTACGATAAGGTGAAGGAGCAGGACCGCAAGGCGCTGGCGGGTCCGGTCAATACGCTGGCTGAAGATCTGTCGCAGATGCGCGGAAAATTGGGTTTGAACTGATTTAGATGCGCTGAAAAGCCCGTTTGCCGAGAGATTGGCAATCGGGCTTTTTTATGGGCGCGCCGTTTGTTGGATTGGAGCTCTATCCATTATTTGTGTTTGCTGAAGTTATGGTTCCGCCCTTACGGCGGGTCACTTTTGGCAAAAGCGCCCCAAAAGTAACCAAAAACGCTTTGCTCCCGGTTGGGCCCGACTTCGTCGGGTTCCTTCACTCCGGCCTCGCTCCGTGCGCCCGCGCCGAACGGGCATCCATGCCCTGACGGCGCTCTCGCCGCATCCATGCGGCTCGGCCCACTCCGCAAGACCTGCGTTCAGCCTGCACCCAAGTCGCGATTGGCGGTGTTTGAGCCTTTTGCGTATTAAGATCAAAAGCAGATCAAGGGCTTCCCGGCTAAAGCCGGTCCTACGATGACCGCGGTGTTTGTAGGACCGGCTTTAGCCGGGAATGGACGCGGAGCGTCCTCAGATGCATACCCACGCAGAGCGTGGGCACCATCAGAGGGAATGAATGCGGTGTCAGTAGGACCGGCTTCAGCCGGGAAGAGGCCAGCCCAGGCGCCAGCAATTTTGCTGACCGCACCCCCATCCTGTGGAGCGAGCTTGCTCGCGAATGCTGCATTTCAAACACCAATTATTTGACGGCTGTACCAATGCCTTCGCGAGCAAGCTCGCTCCCACAAGTCCCCAGTATCCTCAGACCGCAATCCGCTTTTGATCTGCTTCTGATCTGCTTCTGATCTGCTTCTGATCTGCTTTTGATCTTCATACGCAAAAAGCGCAGACACCGCAGAACGCGACTTGGGTGCAGGCCGAACGCAGACGACGCGCAGTGGGCCGAGCGGCATGGATGCCGCGAGAGCGCCGTCAGGACATGGATGTCCGTTCGGCG
>NZ_JAXCIQ010000034.1:2500-5372 GCF_046540455.1 Pseudomonas sp. W5-36
GTCTGAATGGGGGAACCCAGCTGTCATAAGACAGTTACCTTACACTGAATACATAGGTGTATGGAGCGAACCAGGGGAACTGAAACATCTAAGTACCCTGAGGAAAAGAAATCAACCGAGATTCCCTTAGTAGTGGCGAGCGAACGGGGACCAGCCCTTAAGTTGATTTGAGATTAGCGGAACGCTCTGGAAAGTGCGGCCATAGTGGGTGATAGCCCTGTACGCGAAAATCTCTTGTCAATGAAATCGAGTAGGACGGGGCACGAGAAACCTTGTCTGAACATGGGGGGACCATCCTCCAAGGCTAAATACTACTGACTGACCGATAGTGAACCAGTACCGTGAGGGAAAGGCGAAAAGAACCGCGGAGAGCGGAGTGAAATAGATCCTGAAACCGTATGCGTACAAGCAGTGGGAGCCCACTTTGTTGGGTGACTGCGTACCTTTTGTATAATGGGTCAGCGACTTATTTTCAGTGGCGAGCTTAACCGAATAGGGGAGGCGTAGCGAAAGCGAGTCTTAATAGGGCGTCTAGTCGCTGGGAATAGACCCGAAACCGGGCGATCTATCCATGGGCAGGTTGAAGGTTGGGTAACACTAACTGGAGGACCGAACCGACTACCGTTGAAAAGTTAGCGGATGACCTGTGGATCGGAGTGAAAGGCTAATCAAGCTCGGAGATAGCTGGTTCTCCTCGAAAGCTATTTAGGTAGCGCCTCATGTATCACTGTAGGGGGTAGAGCACTGTTTCGGCTAGGGGGTCATCCCGACTTACCAAACCGATGCAAACTCCGAATACCTACAAGTGCCGAGCATGGGAGACACACGGCGGGTGCTAACGTCCGTCGTGAAAAGGGAAACAACCCAGACCGTCAGCTAAGGTCCCAAAGTCATGGTTAAGTGGGAAACGATGTGGGAAGGCTTAGACAGCTAGGAGGTTGGCTTAGAAGCAGCCACCCTTTAAAGAAAGCGTAATAGCTCACTAGTCGAGTCGGCCTGCGCGGAAGATGTAACGGGGCTCAAACCATGCACCGAAGCTACGGGTATCATCTTAGGATGATGCGGTAGAGGAGCGTTCTGTAAGCCTGTGAAGGTGAGTTGAGAAGCTTGCTGGAGGTATCAGAAGTGCGAATGCTGACATGAGTAACGACAATGGGTGTGAAAAACACCCACGCCGAAAGACCAAGGTTTCCTGCGCAACGTTAATCGACGCAGGGTTAGTCGGTCCCTAAGGCGAGGCTGAAAAGCGTAGTCGATGGAAAACAGGTTAATATTCCTGTACTTCTGGTTATTGCGATGGAGGGACGGAGAAGGCTAGGCCAGCCTGGCGTTGGTTGTCCAGGTTTAAGGTGGTAGGCTGAAATCTTAGGTAAATCCGGGGTTTCAAGGCCGAGAGCTGATGACGAGTGTTCTTTAGAACACGAAGTGGTTGATGCCATGCTTCCAAGAAAAGCTTCTAAGCTTCAGGTAACCAGGAACCGTACCCCAAACCGACACAGGTGGTTGGGTAGAGAATACCAAGGCGCTTGAGAGAACTCGGGTGAAGGAACTAGGCAAAATGGCACCGTAACTTCGGGAGAAGGTGCGCCGGTGAGGGTGAAGGACTTGCTCCGTAAGCTCATGCCGGTCGAAGATACCAGGCCGCTGCGACTGTTTATTAAAAACACAGCACTCTGCAAACACGAAAGTGGACGTATAGGGTGTGACGCCTGCCCGGTGCCGGAAGGTTAATTGATGGGGTTAGCTAACGCGAAGCTCTTGATCGAAGCCCCGGTAAACGGCGGCCGTAACTATAACGGTCCTAAGGTAGCGAAATTCCTTGTCGGGTAAGTTCCGACCTGCACGAATGGCGTAACGATGGCGGCGCTGTCTCCACCCGAGACTCAGTGAAATTGAAATCGCTGTGAAGATGCAGTGTATCCGCGGCTAGACGGAAAGACCCCGTGAACCTTTACTATAGCTTTGCACTGGACTTTGAATTTGCTTGTGTAGGATAGGTGGGAGGCTTTGAAGCGTGGACGCCAGTCTGCGTGGAGCCAACCTTGAAATACCACCCTGGCAACTTTGAGGTTCTAACTCAGGTCCGTTATCCGGATCGAGGACAGTGTATGGTGGGTAGTTTGACTGGGGCGGTCTCCTCCTAAAGAGTAACGGAGGAGTACGAAGGTGCGCTCAGACCGGTCGGAAATCGGTCGTAGAGTATAAAGGCAAAAGCGCGCTTGACTGCGAGACAGACACGTCGAGCAGGTACGAAAGTAGGTCTTAGTGATCCGGTGGTTCTGTATGGAAGGGCCATCGCTCAACGGATAAAAGGTACTCCGGGGATAACAGGCTGATACCGCCCAAGAGTTCATATCGACGGCGGTGTTTGGCACCTCGATGTCGGCTCATCACATCCTGGGGCTGAAGCCGGTCCCAAGGGTATGGCTGTTCGCCATTTAAAGTGGTACGCGAGCTGGGTTTAGAACGTCGTGAGACAGTTCGGTCCCTATCTGCCGTGGACGTTTGAGATTTGAGAGGGGCTGCTCCTAGTACGAGAGGACCGGAGTGGACGAACCTCTGGTGTTCCGGTTGTCACGCCAGTGGCATTGCCGGGTAGCTATGTTCGGAAAAGATAACCGCTGAAAGCATCTAAGCGGGAAACTTGCCTCAAGATGAGATCTCACTGGAACCTTGAGTTCCCTGAAGGGCCGTCGAAGACTACGACGTTGATAGGTTGGGTGTGTAAGCGCTGTGAGGCGTTGAGCTAACCAATACTAATTGCCCGTGAGGCTTGACCATATAACACCCAAGCAATCTGCACAGAGACAGCAGATTGCGGTGTGTGAAGACGCATGAAGACGAAAGTTTGCGAACACACAAGCGGTACCTT
>NZ_JAXCIQ010000035.1:0-4660 GCF_046540455.1 Pseudomonas sp. W5-36
TCCCACTGGCGTGGGAGCCCCTACGATCGGCTTTTAAAAAAAGCGTCTCGCATGACTCCACGCAGTGGGGAAATTGTTCCAGGTGCAGCCACCCGGCTCCCACTCCCAACAGGCGTTCCAGACTTTCGGGGATTGGTTACAACGGCGTCCCCTGCCCTCTTCGGCGTCTGGCGGTCGGTGGGTTCTGAGACAGTGACAGCGCCCGTGGTTGGGTTTTAACGCTGCCCTGCCATTGCCTTCTCGCCCTTGCGGGTCGCACCTGACCGGCTATACCGGCTACCGTGAAGAGATCCCCTTGATCGGTAGCTATTACTTTCCCGGGCCCAAAGCATCTTGATTCCAAGCGTCGGGAAGAGGTGTCGGGGGAGGCTGGAAGCTAGACAGGAGAGGGTTTTCTCGCCAGAATTGTGCTTACCAGGTCTCGATCCCCGCCGCCTAAAGCAGAGAATCCCCGAGACCTTGGCCAGAGCGATTGCCGTCGCCGCTGGCCCGAATGAAACCCTGCCTCGGCAGGGTTTCTTCGTTTTGAAGCTATGTAACTGATAAAGCCAAAGATATTGCCTTTGTTCGCGCAGCGCAAATCCCTATTTTTCCACGTCGCTACTCGCGACCTAATCCCCCTGCCATCCGGTGATAAACTGTCGGGCACCCTACAGACAGAACCCGACACTGCCCTACATGGCAAAATTAACCATCGGCCGCATGGCAAGTCTCTACGGTTTGCACCGTTCTACCCTGCATGAAGCCGTGGCCAGAGGCCGCGTAAATGCTGGTCTCGACGGCAAAGGGCAGAAGGTTATCGACCTGTCCGAAATGATCAGGGTTTACGGTGAGCCGCCCGGCGCGACCCGACACTTCCCTACACCCACGCCAGACACCTTCCCTACACTTCGTTTAGACACCCTACAGCCTCTTTTGGAAGAGCTGCGTTTATTGCGCGAAGAGGTTCGAGAACTGCGCGAGACGATGCGCTTGATCGAGCACAAACCCGAGGTTGTGCCAGCACCACCTAAAACAGTCGCCCCCTCACGACCTCAGGGGCCTGTCACCTGGGCCGGTTTGTTCGACGCCCTGGATGACTGAATCAACATTTCAGCCGTGGAAACTCGCCTTTGACCTGGTGAAATGAACGTTGACCCAGCGTGGGCCGATGGCAACTTGTTGCCCCGGTTCAGGCTGGGCGACAAGCGCAGCGCGTCAGGCAGTTCGACTCGTAGAGGCGGGGTTTCAAAGGGGCACCCTTTGGCACGGGATGTATACATCCTTGGCGTGCCTGTGTTTTTCAGCTCTGCTTGCGCGCTTTTATTCCGTCAGGCGTTTGTCAGGTCTAACCAGCCCCAAAACAGGTTTTTCATGCTGTTGTCAGGTGTTTGTCAGCCATTTGTCTGGTGTTGGTCATGCCGTTATCAGGCACAAGCCGGACTCTTTCTCTTTTTTAGGAAAACGGCATCTACGGCACCTAGGTTCGCAGTGCGAAATGAACCAGAAGTAGCTCATCTTTGTACGCTGCCGATCACGCTTGCGGCATAAATCCAGTCACATACGCTCACCTGAAATCCCAGCCTGGTGACGCGATGAACATTCCGCCCTCACACCGTATCTTCGGATGCGGCAATCTTTGGAAAGCACTGGTCCTGACACACCCAAACATGCCTTTTAATGGGTGTCCCCCCATCAGTGAGGACGCCTGACATGGCTCACTTCAAAGCGTTTGCGTACGACACCCTGATCAACCTCATGGCTTCCGTGCTGCTCGATCTGCTGCACTGGATGATTGACCTGGTCTGCTCCACACCGGCCTGCCTCACCGTCTTCGCACCGCCGCTGTGTAGGCTGGTGTGACGTTACAGCTCGACGGCAAAGCCCTTGATCCCAAGGCCGTCGGCAAAACGCCCTACGGCGGTCAAACTGGCCCAGGTGCGCAGCGCCTCGCGGCGCGAGCGTACCGGCAGCCAGCGACTGCCGGCACCGCCCAGGCGAATGGCCAATCCCCACTTTTCAGCCTGCCGGCTGACCAGCACTTCGCGCACGGCGCCGCCTTCGAGCATGACGCGCAGTGCGTCTTCATGAATACCTGTCCGCATTAGCCCTCTCAATTTCGCGTCCGCGAAAACACTTACCCCGATGTCGATGCATTTCGCGCTGCGAAATAGCCCCTGTTCACTCAGCTCGATCACCTCGTGTCGAGCGAGGGGCCAGATTCGGCGCAGGCCGAAGAGAGGGGGAATGGTAGGCCAGAAGCGGGGGGTGTGGCGCCCGCCAGACGCAAAAAAGCCCACCGGGGTGGGCTTTTCTGTGGGGGCCGATTTAACGAAGGTCCCGTTATTTGAATCCGAAACCATCCCAATAGTGGGGAAAAAGCTTTCTTTTCGGTCACAAGTGCCGCTATAATAAATCCTTAGGATTTATTATAGCGGCACTCAGGTACTTGTTTTTTTTCGTCCCCGTAATCATTGAATTTTCTTGACTTATCTACTCTTAGCAGATATACGTCCTAAGGACGTATATCTGCTAAGAGCGTATAGCAAAAGAAGCTGAAAAAGGACATTTTCGTGTTTTTACTGGAAGAAGCCTTGGCCACGTGGGTTCTAGAGGATTACCCGTATTCAGTAATCACTCAGAAAAAACTTTCCGAACAGATTTTCCTACTTTTCATGTCGAAAAGTTATAAAGATAGAAAAATATCACTTATTAGAAAAAAATATGCCTCAAATGATGATTTCAACCTTTATATAAACAGAGTTGAAAAGGCTGGTATTCTCACAAGAATTGATGAAAATAAAAAGAAAGTTATTACTCATTATAGCGAAAATCTAAGTAGCGTGTATTTCATCAAAGGTAAACCTGAATACAGTGCGACGGAGGCAGTTTGTGCCGTTTACCCATATGGATATATTTCAAAGCTCAACGCAATGGCATGGTACGGGCTGACTGACAGAATACCAAAAGTAATTAGATTTACAGCATGCTCTCTGAGTGAGTGGAAAAACAAATCCTTGTCAGATTTAAATGTGGGTCCTGCAATACCTTTTGATAGAGAATATTTTATTCCCACATATCCAAAACACACAAATATGTTTGGCGAGGAACTTATAATTTCCGTAGAAAAGGACTATGTTAATCCATCCGAGATAAGAAATAGTCCGCTCAGAGTTTCGCCTATAGGAAAGACATTCATAGACATGCTTAGGACACCCGATGAATGCGGTGGCATCGACCATGTCTTGGATGTGTATATTGAATATGCAGAAAAATATTTTCCTGCCATATTAAAAGAGCTAAAGCATGACCGTACTAGAAAAATGGATATCGCAAGGACAGGCTTCGTTCTACAAAAGGTTGTCGGCATTAGCCACCCCCAGCTAAATGAATGGCAACAGGAATCTAAAAAAACCCGCGGCAGCTCGAAAGTGCTTGTTCCAGGAACACCGTTTTCGGCAATATATGATGAGGATTGGTCATTATCATTAAATGCGGAGTCTGCACATCAATATGGAAATCGACATTGAGCAATGGGTTGCAGAAGCACCACGGGAATTCCTCTTAGCTAGGCAAGCTAGTCACGTTATTCTGCGTGCAGTCGCCTCAGACGAGCGTTTGAGGACCAGCATGATCATCAAAGGCGGAACACTTCTTGGCATCCGCTATGGTAGTACCCGTGCCACCACAGATATCGATTTCTCCACCGAAAAAAAGCTATCCGAGATTAATTTGGAGGAATTCGAGAAAACATTAAATGATGCTATGGACTTAGTTGAGTCATATCTCAATTACGGCATAAAATGCAGATTGCAGTCCAGAAAACCGGAGCCTAACGCTCACGGTACATTCCCCACAATTAAAATGAAGATTGGTTATTGTTTGAGATCAAACATTTCCCATATGAAAAGGCTTGACGAAAAGAATTGTCCGCTCGTGATAGCTATCGACTACAGTTGCAATGAAAAATCATATAACGTGGAAATGCTTCAGTTTGATGATGAAGAAATTCAAGCATACGACATCTGTGATCTTCTAGCAGAAAAATTGAGATCTATCTTGCAGCAAGAGGTACGTAATAGGAGTAGGGAGCAAGATATATATGATGTTAATTATCTGCTGACTACAATAGAACCGTTAAATGAAATTGAAAAAGGAAAAGTGCACAGCTCATTAATCCGAAAGAGCCAAGGCAAAAATATTGATTACCTTCTAAATCAAAATGGTATGGATAATGAAAATATTCGAAAACGGTCCGGTGAAAAGTACCCTTTACTGAGGTTAACTGTGAAAGAGCTTCCGGATTTCGATGAGTCCTATTCCAGGGTGGCAACATTTTTCAAAAGTTTGCCATGGTTAGAAGATAAGCCTAAAGAAAACAATACAAGCACGCTACAAGAGACCTAAAAGAATCAATGCTCATAGAGAGGCTGAGGAGAGGTGTGTCGTACCACTCCCCAAGAGAATACAAGTATCGACCCGAGAAGCTAAGAGCACGAGCAAGGAGGGCTGACGCCTACAGAGGACACCTAACGGCAAGGATGACGTTAGCTGCGCGCCCCCTAGGGGCTCCCACTGGCGTGGGAGCCCCTACGATCGGCTTTTAAAAAAAGCGTCTCGCATGACTCCACGCAGTGGGGAAATTGTTCCAGGTGCAGCCACCCGGCTCCCACTCCCAACA
>NZ_JAXCIQ010000036.1:0-1505 GCF_046540455.1 Pseudomonas sp. W5-36
CATGACACTGGCGGCCTGGCCTGGTCAGGCAGTGGGGCAAAAACTCTGGCTGAGCGTGGTCTCGACGCCGCAGATCACGCTGCAGAACTGGAATCCGCTGAACGTCACGACGTTGGGCGCCCAGAGCAGGGGCATCTCCAAGGACCTCCTCAAAACGCTGACCGACGGCTCGACCTTTACGCTGAAGCTTGAAGCGTCTTTTGATGGAGGGGCAACGCGTTTTCCGTTTTCGGAACAGGCGTACAGCATCAAGAGCGTGCCCGACGTTGGCGCGATTGAGATTACTAAGGTGACCGACTCTTATGGGGCGGTGATCGCCAACGGCGGAAATACTCAAGAGACCACTGTCAACCTGACTGGCACAGCCGATGCAAATACCCAACTTCAAGTAGTTGACGGGTCAACGGTATTAGGAACTGTCACTGTTAACGCCGTTGGCGCCTGGACCTATCAGGCGAACGGTTTATCGGTTTCTACGCATATTTTCACTGCTCGATATGTTGCAGGTGGCCTGACTTCAGATGCATGGACTGTTCAGGTTATAGCCATACCGCTGACCATTGACCAGTCAACGATGATTCTTGATGGCATATACGTAATGGGAAGCCCTGAATGGACGCAAAATGGCAATGACGTAGTAGGTAATACTCAAGTTAGAACACCCTTAGGAGGCACGCCACCTTATACCTACTCATCGAGCAACACACGGTATGCATCAGTTAACCAGCAGGGAGAGGTTAAAGGAAGAGGATGGGGGAGCAGCACCATAACCGTGAGCGATGCACGAAACAACAGCGTCTCTTACACAGTTAACGCCTCGAAAATGTATGCGCTCAGAGTAGCACCTGATGAGTACAGTTTCACCTACGATCAGGCAGTACAATACGCCGAGGACTGGGACTGTTTACCTCTTAGGGAGGCTCACCTAAATGTACTCATACACTTGTATGGCGCTCCATTCCCACCAGACAAGGGCCGATATGGTGACTGCTGGCTTGGAATAAAATCAGGCTGTGGGGAAGACGGTCTTGTCTGGCGGTTTCCTTCAGCACAGAAAAGATGCGCACCTGTTAATGAAATACTCAGCTGGAGAGGAATGTCCATACTAAATTCTCTGGATGACTGGCCAGACTTTCCGTGAATGATCTAGACATAGCACGACTGTAAGCATGATAAAGGGGTCTAGCATGATAAAGGGGTCTTGATAACGGGGTCTGATTTATTTAAGACAAGGACCTGATTTATTTACGGTGAAGCGCTGTAAGTACAATTACCCCCCCTGCCCGCGTCGCACTAGTGATACCCACCTTGCAAGGAGCAAAAGAAAATGAAGAACGCCATCCTCACCGCCGAGCAAAAAGACAAATTGACGGCAGCAATCAAACAGGCGCTTAACGGCACTTTATCCATTAACGCAACACCCTACCCTCGTCCTAAAGTCGAGCCTGCAGACGCATTCAACGTGCTTGATCCCAACAAGAACAACGCTGTCGATAACACCTATA
>NZ_JAXCIQ010000037.1:0-1454 GCF_046540455.1 Pseudomonas sp. W5-36
AAGCCGGTCCTATGTATGGACTCGCCCCCACATTCAACCTGCTTTTCGAACACTGCTACCCGGTTGCATCTATGTATAAGGCCTGTTCGAGGAAGCATCATCAGCTTCTGGCCAACATTGGGTGAGCTCGCGGTATGCCGATTACGATAAGGCCTCAAAGGGCCAGTAGGACCGCAGGCATCTGTCCGCGACGGTCTGACCAAGGGTCAATGTTCTTCAGCAGCGGTTGAGGTTACTCAGCACCCCGGTGGCAGAACTCGGTTGATTAATGATTCATCGCCGCCTCCTGGCAATCTGCTGGCTGGCGACGATAGGTTTGATCGTTTTGCAGCAAGACCCAGACGATACGCAGGTTTCGGTTGGCCAGCCTGACGGCCGCCCCTTTTTGACCGTGCCGACTTAGCCAGCGTCGCAACCGGCGATCATCCGGATGCTCCGAATCAGGCCGCACCTGTCTTAACACGGCGTGCGCTCCCTGAATCGACAGGCTGCGAATATAGCCATCACCACGTTTGCAAATTTTACCCAGTCGGGTTTTCTGTCCGCTGCTGTTCTGTTCAGGAACCGTGCCGAAGTAGGCGGCGAACATTCGTGCGTTGGCGAAGCGCTCAGGTTCAGTCTGTTTGGCCAGCAAGGCCGTGGCGATGACAGGGCCGATGCCGCGTACCGTCATCAGACGCTTTGCCGTCTCGTCTTGGCGTGCTGCTGCTTCCAGACGCCCCGTCAGCACATCGATGCGTTCACCCAGCTGACTCCATTCGCCCAGCAGTTCGTCGATCAGCTCGCGCAACATATCTGGCAACGGCTGGGTGGCGTCTTCCAGTATCCGTGGGACATTTCGACTTAGGGCTACCGCCCCTTGCGCCATCGCAATGCCCTGTTCCAGCAACAACCCGCGTATCTGATTACCCATTGCGGTACGCCGCTTTACATACCCTTGTCGAATCCGATGCAAGGCCTGCATGGCCAATTGAGCGGTGCTTTTGACGGGTACTGAAGCAATGTTTACATCTCGTCCCGAGCGCAATATCGCCAGCGCATCGTTGCGGTCATTCTTGGCGCCGCTGCGATGATTGGCGACATGTTGCGCCGGTAAAATTCGCACCGGGTTGCCTTGCGCCTGCAACAGCCGCGCCCATGACTGTGCGCCAGGGCCGGTTTCCATCAGCACCGTTACACCTGGCGGCAGGGTTTTTAAAAACGCCACAAAGGCTTCGCGTGACTTGATGCGGCTTTCGTAAATGACCTCACCAAAGGCGTCCTCTCCGGCTATCTGGAACACGTTTTTGGCAAGATCCACAGCCACTGTCGAACAAGCCGATACATCGGCTGGAGACAAGGCGTTACTTTTGATCGTATGCTTTTTCATGGGCTCGCCCTCGCTGTCGTTGGCTTCTTAAGAATGCCACCGTGGCGCTACTGACGCCTCGGCTTGGGCGAGTCCATCCAATTAC
>NZ_JAXCIQ010000038.1:0-1202 GCF_046540455.1 Pseudomonas sp. W5-36
CTGCGTTTTCGCCGCTTGCTGGAAGTCCATCAGCTAAGGAATCTCCGAACAAGTCCCAGGTATGCGAAAATCGCCTGACCACCTGATCCGAGCCTCCCATGAGCCAGATGAGCTTTTCCGACTTCGAGTACGCCGGCAAGCCCAAGCAAACCCGCCGCGAACGCTTCCTTGCCGAGATGGATCAGGTTGTGCCCTGGACAGGTCTGCTCGGCCTGATCGAGCCGTTCTACCCCAAGGCCGGTGGCGGTCGAAAACCTTACCCCCTGGAAACCATGCTGCGCATTCACCTGCTGCAGAACTGGTTCTCCCTCAGCGATCCGGCCATGGAAGAAGCGCTCTACGAAATCACGCCCATGCGTCAGTTCGCGCATCTGACACTGAGCGCGCCGATCCCTGAAGACACCACGATCATGAACTTCCGGCACTTGCTGGAGAAGCATCAATTGGCGCCTGCCATCCTCGCGGTCATCAACGGTTATTTGCAGGAAAAAGGCCTGTCACTGCGCCAGGGCACCATCGTCGACGCGACCATTATTCATGCCCCAAGCTCGACCAAGAACAAAGACGGCGAGCGTGATCCGGAGATGCATCAGACCAAGAAGGGTAACCAGTATTTCTTCGGTATGAAGGCCCACATCGGCGCTGACGTTGAGTCTGGACTGGTTCATCACGTCCATGGCACCGCTGCCAATGTGGCCGATGTCACCCAAGTCGCTGAACTGCTCCACGGGGACGAAAACGCGGTCTATGCGGACGCAGGTTACACCGGTGTCGAGAAGCGTGAAGAGCACGAAAATCGTGACGTGATCTGGCAAATTGTGGCTCGGCGCAGCACGTATTCCAAGCTGAACAAACGCAGCCTGTTGTACAAAGCCAAGCGCAAGATCGAGTATTGCAAAGCGCAGACACGCGCCAAGGTCGAGCATCCGTTTCGGGTCATCAAGCGCCAGTTTGGTTACGTGAAAGTACGCTTTCGTGGGCTGATGAAAAACACGGCCCAACTGACCACGCTGTTCGCCCTGTCGAACCTGTGGATGGCTCGAAAACGACTGATGGGTTTGGGTGAGTTGCGCGCTTAACACGGAAAACCGAGCGGAAAACGCTCTGCCGCACACTGCGTTAGACCGTTTTTAGGGAATAGCGCTGCGTGCATGGTGAATTATGACCTGCCATCGCTGCGCGGCAAGTTGATCGGAGCATCC
>NZ_JAXCIQ010000039.1:0-1179 GCF_046540455.1 Pseudomonas sp. W5-36
GGGTGTTGCGTTAATGGATAAAGTGCCGTCAAGCGCCTGCTTGATCGCAGCCGTCAATTTGTCTTTTTGGTCGGTGGTGAGGGAAGTGATCTTCATTTTCTTTTGCTCCTTGCAAGATGGTTATCATTAGTGCGATGCGGGCAGGGGGGTAGTTGTACTTACAGCGCTTCACCGTAAGTAAATCAGATCCTTGCCTTAAATAAATCAGCCCCCTTTATCCTTATCATCTTGTAAGACCCCTTTATCTTGCTCCTTTATCTTCCGTTTTGGTACTCTTAGGGGGTGTAAGTGAGCTGTCTGATGGTTATATTGGCACCGTGTCCCGGCGCCTTCGCAGTAAAGTGTATATATTTTACTTTTGGCCCTGCAATATAAACAACTTGAGGGAAGGGTGCGTCACTTGTGCTGTCGAAATCCCTGGAGAAAATCCTTTCTCCGGTATCATTGTAAGCTTCCACTCTTAGTATGTCGTTTTGGGTAGGCTGCCAAACTCTGAGAGTTAGGTCTATGAGGACTGCGGAGTAAGTATGTCGTAATGCTGCTGTCATAGAGATTGGATCGGTTACGACAGCTTGCGCGTAAACTGTTGCAGTGTGATTTTCAATGTATCCGTATTGATCTCCAGTTACATAGCCTGAAACAGTTAGCACTAAACTTTCGCATTCTGCAGAATCGCCGACCCTCACTAAACGCTGATTCTCAACATTTTCGAATTTCTCTACTAGAAGCATCACAACTTGAAGCATCCATGCTTTTGATATCAGGCTCCCGTCCACATATTGAGCGGTGAAAATGTGCGTCGAAACTGATAATCCGCTCACCTGATATGTCCAGTCTCCGGTGGAATTGACAGTAACAATTCCTAGGGCCGCTGAACCGTCAATTATTTGGAGACGGGCGTTCGCATCGGCCGTTCCGGTCAAGTTGACAGTAGTGTCTTCGGTGTTCGCGCCGTTGGCGATCTCCGCCCCATAAGAGTCGGTCACCTTAGTAATCTCAATCGCGCCAACGTCGGGCACGCTCTTGATGCTGTACGACTGTTCCGAAAACGGAAAACGCGTTGCCCCTCCATCAAAAGACGCCTCCAGCTTCAGCGTAAAGGTCGAGCCGTCGGTCAGCGTTTTGAGGAGGTCCTTGGAGATGCCCCTGCTCTGGGCGCCCAATGTCGTGACGTTCAGC
>NZ_JAXCIQ010000040.1:0-567 GCF_046540455.1 Pseudomonas sp. W5-36
ATCGACAGCGTTGTTCTTGTTGGGATCAAGCACGTTGAATGCGTCTGCAGGCTCGACTTTAGGACGAGGGTAGGGTGTTGCGTTAATGGATAAAGTGCCGTCAAGCGCCTGTTTGATTGCCGCCGTCAATTTGTCTTTTTGCTCGGCGGTCAGGGAAGTGGTCTTCATTTTCTTTTGCTCCTTGCTAATCTGGTTCACGGAGTCGATGTGTGAATAGGCTGTGAGCCAGACAGCCGGGTATTGACGTACTTGTTACTCAAACCCGGCGGTATCTAATGATCGTTACTTAAACCAGTCGTAGGGTTTTTCAGCCTGGAACTCTCAAGAAACTGTGCCTGTCAGGAGTACGGTGGTGTCTTGCGTAGTTCCTCCGTCAACAATTTCCAGCCCTTTTGAGTCCGTCACCTTGGTGATTTCAATCGTATGAACAACCGGGACGCTTCTAATGGTGTACGACTGTTCCGAAAACGGAAAGCGCGTTGCACCGCCATCAAAAGACGCCTCCAGCTTCAGCGTAAAGGTCGAGCCGTCGGTCAGCGTTTTGAGGAGGTCCTTGGAGATGCCCCT
>NZ_JAXCIQ010000041.1:0-541 GCF_046540455.1 Pseudomonas sp. W5-36
GTCGTGACGTTCAGCGGATTCCAGTTCTGCAGCGTGATCTGCGGCGTCGAGACCACGCTCAGCCAGAGTTTTTGCCCCACTGCCTGACCAGGCCAGGCCGCCAGTGTCATGTGGGCGTTAGCCGTCAACGCGGTCACATCAAGCTCGGTCCCCTGCGCCTCGGTAATGACCGGCTTTGGATAGGCCGGACGCACGTACTTGCGCACGGTGAGTTGAAGGGGCTCAGACGCGACGCCGTCTGGCTCATTTGGATTGAGCACCGAGTAAATGACGATGATGGGTTGAGGGACGGTTTCACCCGCTGCAATGACAAGGGCAGAGGGGACCTTGACCCTGATTTGCGTTCCCTCGGAAGCGACCGGTTCGATCGAGTAATCATCGTTCCAGTAAAAACTGACCAGATAGGTGGCGGGAATATTATCAATGACAATATAGGTGTTATCGACAGCGTTGTTCTTGTTGGGATCAAGCACGTTGAATGCGTCTGCAGGCTCGACTTTAGGACGAGGGTAGGGTGTTGCGTTAATGGATAAAGTGCCGT
>NZ_JAXCIQ010000042.1:0-532 GCF_046540455.1 Pseudomonas sp. W5-36
TACACAGCTGCATCGCAATGGCATCGAACTCACGGTCAAAGCTAGCTTTCTCTGCCGCGCTCAAGAAACCCTGCTGCTCGACGAACCGATTAGTTTCATTCCGGACGTTCTCTACACGTTTCACCATGCGCTGTGCTTCAACCTCGGTAATACGACGGCCTTTTCTTGAGGTACTGATATCGGCATTTAGAACATTCGCTCTTACTGAGATATGTGCTTGTCCTGGATCGCTGATCTGCCCGCCGGTCTCGCCGGCTATTTCTTGTTGGTTTTGGATGTCGCAGCTTGGAAGATTGAGGCTTTGCTGTGCAGCTGTAGCGGTCAGGCTAAAAGCAAACAACGAAGTGAAGAAAATATGTTTCATGACTCAGTCCCTTTGATCGGATGTCAATCCCGCGTACATGGCATACCACGGCCTAGACGGTGCTGCCCGGCAATTGATTAAGGCGAATCTGCTGCATGGGCTCGGCTAGGATATTTTCCAGAACCGGCATAGCGTTTGTCAGGGTCGGGGCCTTCATGTGCGCTTGCA